>JBCCAG010000150.1:0-7086 GCA_039814955.1 Cyanobacteria bacterium P01_A01_bin.135 | reverse complement strand
GCAGGCGGCAGAGCTGCCGGACCCGGTGCCCGAGCTGCCCGAAGACCTCACCTTGACCCAGCTTCAGCAAGAGCTGCGATCGCTGCAAAAGCGCATTCAGGCCATGGAGCCGGTGAACATGATGGCCCTGGAGGAGCACCAAAAAACCCAAGAGCGCCTAGAAGACCTGAGTGAAAAGCTGGAAACCCTAGCCGAAGAGCGCTCCGAGCTGCTGCTGCGCATCGAGAACTTCACCACCCTGCGACAGCGGGCCTTTAAGGAGGCCTTTGACGCCGTAAATGAAAACTTCCAGGAGATTTTCGCCGAGCTGTCAGACGGGGACGGCCACCTACAGCTCGACAACCCCAACGACCCCTTCAGCGGCGGGCTGACCCTGGTGGCCCACCCCAAGGGCAAACCCGTGCGCCGCTTGGCCTCCATGTCTGGTGGGGAGAAATCCTTGACGGCTTTGAGCTTCATCTTTGCCCTGCAGCGCTACCGCCCCTCCCCGTTCTACGCCTTTGACGAGGTGGATATGTTCCTAGACGGGGCAAACGTAGAACGATTGGCTAAGATGATTAAACACCAATCGCAGTACGCCCAGTTTGTGGTAGTCAGCCTGCGGCGACCGATGATTGAGTCGGCTGAGCGCACCATCGGCGTCACCCAGGCGCGGGGTGCTTACACCCAAGTGCTGGGCCTCAATCTACAGCCACAGCGAGCTTAGCCGTCTGTGCCAGTTTTGGATGCTCCCAACCCTTACGGTCTCTACGACTCATGGAGTAGTAGCATCCCCATAGCGCCAACCGTAATATTTGTATATCGATGGTTGTATATTGATAACTATCGTTAGCCCAGTTGATGTAGGGACGGCAGAGGCGCTGAACTAATCGCAGCAGCGGCTTCGCAAATCCCAGCCCGATCTAACAGGATTCTAGAATATGACAGTCGAACAATCACTACAACGCGCCGACATGCTCGGTACCCAGGTCATCACTCGTGACGGGGGCAAGCGGCTGGGCATTGTGAGCCAGATCTGGGTTGATATCGACCGCCGGGAAGTGGTAGCGCTGGGGCTGCGGGACAGCCTGATGGCCAACGTTTTGTCGACGCCGCAGCAGACCATGCTGCTCAGCGACGTCCAGGAAATCGGCGACGTGATTTTGGTAGACGACGACACCGTACTCGATCAGGACATTGACGTTGAAATCTACAGCGACCTGATCAACTGCGAGGTGATTACCGAAACCGGAGAAACCTTGGGCAAGGTGCGAGGCTATAAATTCAATGCCACCGATGGCAAAGTCACTTCTCTAGTCATTGCCTCCCTAGGCATCCCCCAGATTCCTGACCAGGTGCTGAGCACCTACGAGCTGCCCCTGGAAGAAGTGGTGAGCAGCGGCCCCGACCGCCTGATTGTGTTTGAGGGGGCCGAGGAGAAGATGGTGCAGATCACCGTCGGGGTGCTAGAGCGTCTGGGTATCGGCTCTGCCCCCTGGGACCGGGGCAACGACGATTACTACGTGATGCCCACCTCCCCCGCTAACCAACTGGGCACTGGCACCCCCACCACCGAGGAAGCACCTGCCCAAGCGGAAGCCGCTGCCGCCAGCGAAACCTGGGACGAAGATAACTGGAATGAGGCGGAGCCCGTCGCCCAGCCCCTGCAGGAGCCGGTGGCCCAAGCCCAGGTCGAGGCCTACCAGGAAAGCAACTGGGATGAGGTTCCCGAGGCGGACTATGTGCCCCAGGCGGACTATGTGGAAGAGGCCCCCTACACCGAGTACAGCGCCCCAGCACCGGAGCCGGAGACCCAGTATGAGGACTACGATGTGACGGGGGATGCTTGGGCCAGCGATGAGGGTGAGTCTTACCAGCCTCAGAAGCTGAACATTCCCGAGAAGAAGCGGGTGGTGGAGTACGAAGAAGAGCCCGATTATTAACCCCCCTGCTGTCGCCGTCCCCCAAGGAGGGGGGCTGTCGGCGCATCGCCCAGCCACACAATTTTCCGATCCATGAGCCTTAAAGACCAGATTACTGACGACATCAAAGCCGCGATGAAGGCGAAGGATAAGCTTCGCCTGGAGACCGTGCGCAGCATCAAGAAGGTGCTGATTGAGCGGGAGTCCGACGCGCGGGGCCAAGGCCGCGATGCCCTCACAGAGTCGGAGGAATTTGACGTGCTGGTGCAGCAGGCCAAGCAGCGCCGCGACTCGATTGAGCAGTACCGGAAGGCGGGGCGTGATGACCTGGCCGATAAGGAGGCCCAGGAGCTCACCATCATTGAGACCTACCTGCCCCAGCAGCTTGGCGAAGATGAGCTAGCTGAAATTATTGATGGCATTATTGCCCAAACGGGGGCTTCGTCACCGAAGGATATGGGTAAGGTAATGGGGCCAGCGATGCAGCAGGTGAAGGGACGGGCCGACGGCAGGGCGGTGCAGGCCATGGTGAAAGCGAAGCTGAGCGCTTAGGGCCCAGCTTCGCAGTTGTTACTAGGCAGCCTCAGACCGGCGAATTAATCAGCCCTGGATGGTCCTGGGGCCTTGGGCCGGGGGCTGGCCAGTGGAAGCGGCAGTCTTCGGCGGTAATGGGCCGGTCATTGATGCTGGCCTCCCGCCGCCGCATCAGGCCATGCTCGTCAAACTCCCAGTTCTCGTTGCCGTAGGCCCGGTACCACTGGCCCGCGTCGTCGTGCCACTCGTACTGGAACCGCACGGCGATGCGGTTTTCGCCAAAGGCCCACATTTCCTTCACCAGGCGGTAGTCCAGCTCTTTGTCCCATTTACGGCGCAAAAAAGCACGAATCTTCTCGCGGCCCTGAAAGACTTCGGCTCGGTTGCGCCAGTGGCTATCTTCGCTGTAGGCCATGGAGACCCGGTCCGGGTCGCGGCTGTTCCAAGCATCTTCCGCCATGCGGACTTTGGCGATCGCAATCTCGCGGTCAAAAGGGGGGACGAGGGGTTTTGTGGCCATCGGTAATGCAATGAACGGGTTGGGCAAAGGGCGCTGCCCGAATCAGACTCGCGGCAGCAAAAAGGGCCGTCAACGCTAAATCAACGACCCAGGATCTAGAGAAGTTAGCTAAGCTGGCATCGCTGCCAGGCAGAGCTGCAATGGAGCTGTGATAGGGCTACCACTTCTTATAGGGCAGGAACTTGCCGCACATGATGATTTTGACGCGATCGCCCTTGGGATCTTCCTCCCGCTCCACGTCCACTGAAAAGTCGATGGCGCTCATAATGCCGTCGCCAAACTTCTCATGCACCACGGTTTTGATGGGCATGCCGTAGACCTGCATAATCTCGTAGAAGCGGTAGATCAGCGGGTCGGTGGGAATGACAGGCTCCAGAGATCCCTTAGTGGGGCATTCGGTCAGGGGCTCAATCAGCGATGAATCCGCGCCGATGGCCTCGACGATCTTGGCGGCTTCTTCTTCGGAGGCGCTGGCCTGGCGGTAGACGACGCTGGCAATCCACACTTCGTCGCAGCCCACTTTGGCTTCGAGGTCGGCGAAGGTGAGTCCGGCGGCCTTTTTGGCGGCTAGGAGCTTTTCGGTTACTGGTGAAATTGACATGGTTTAATCCTCAAATTTTGTAAGATTTTAGATTGGGTGATTCAAACATTGACCCGTAGTTTGTTAGAGCGAAGCGGAACCCAACGCTACCGATTGACTTGCTGGGTTACCTGTCGTCAACCCAACCTACGAGCTATTGGCTACTACCGTGTATACACATCTCGGCTATGAAGTCTAAATGCTGCTTTACCCCCCTCAATCCCCCCTTACAAAGGGGGGAAGTCTTAGCCCTCAATCCCTGCTTTAAACTCTGCAAACAGATATGCCGAAGCAAAAGGAAAATCGTGGTTCTCCCCCTTTATAAGGGGGAGCTAGAGGGGGTAATCCAAAACGTATAGGGCACACCCCTATCCCCGCCCAATGCGAGCTTCCTCCACCGCTCGCGTCTCCCGGAACAGGTGGCTCTCCATCTCCGCCTTCAGGTCGTGGTAGGCCGGGTGCTGCTCAATGCTCTCGCGATCGCGCGGTCTCGGGAAG
Source organism: Cyanobacteria bacterium P01_A01_bin.135 (assembly GCA_039814955.1). Taxonomy (GTDB): domain Bacteria; phylum Cyanobacteriota; class Cyanobacteriia; order CAKZMO01; family CAKZMO01; genus JBCCAG01. The sequence continues at coordinate 3,053 of JBCCAG010000150.1, read as the reverse complement.
GGCACCTCCAAAATCTCATCCACCCGCGCCGCTGGCCCCCGCGTCATCATCACAATCCGGTCCGACAGCAGCAGCGCCTCGTCAATGCTGTGAGTAATCATAATTACCGTCTTGCGCTGCTGCTCCCAGATGCGCTCAATCTCGTCTTGCAGGAAGCCCCGGGTCAGCGCATCCAGCGCCCCAAACGGCTCATCCATCAGCAGGATCTGCGGGTTAATGGCCAGGGCGCGGGCGATGCCCACCCGCTGGCGCATGCCCCCGGAGAGCTCATGGGGGTGCTTGCGCTCGGCTCCTTCTAGCCCCACGAGCTGGATGTTCTCTTTCACCGTCCGCTTCATCACCTTCTCGGGCATCTTGGAATGCACCGTCTCCACCGCAAAGCGGATATTCTCCGCCACCGTCATCCAGGGCATCAGGGCGTAGTTCTGAAACACCATGCCCCGGTCCGGCCCTGGCCCGGTGATGGGGTTGCCGTTGAGGAGAATCTCGCCGCTGGTGATGGGCATCAGCCCGGCAATCATGCCTAGCAGCGTCGACTTGCCGCAGCCCGATGGACCGATGATGGTCACAAAGGTATTGGGCTGAATCTCCATGCTGATGTCTTCAATGGCCGTAAAGTCACGACTCGCCTTGCGGGCCAGCTTGTCGAGAAAGCCACTTTTGCCTGGAAAGGTCTTGGTGACGCTGCGGATGGAGAGCTGAGAGGATGACATCCCCTCAGCAGGGGCAACAGTATTCATAGACGCTACTCTCATGAGGTCCGACCAAACGCGACAACTTTTTCCAGCACCGCAAAGATGGTGTCGAGGATCAGCCCCACCAGGCCGATGATGAAAATCGCCACCAGAATATTCGGGATGTAGAGGTTATTCCACTCGTTCCAGATGAAGTACCCTAGCCCCGTACCCAGCAGCATCTCCGCCGCCACAATCACCAGCCAGGCAATGCCCATACTGATGCGCAGCCCCGAGATAATGTTGGGCAGCGCCGCCGGTATGATCACCTTGAACACCGTTCGTAGCCGGGAGGCCCCCAGGGTATTGGCCACATCCAGGTAGTCCTTGTCCACGTTGGCGACGCCAAAGGCGGTGTTGATTAGCGTGGGCCAGATGCTGGAGATGAAGATGATAAACACCCCGGTCTGCTCCGAATCCCGGAAGATGTAGAGGCCCAGGGGTAGCCAGGCCAAGGGGGATACCGGTTTCAGCAGCTGCACGTAGGGGTTGAAGCCCTTGCGGGCGATGGGGGACATGCCAATTAAAATCCCTAGGGGAACGGCGACGATGGAGGCCAAAATATAGCCAATGGCCACCCGCCGCAGGCTAATCAGCAGGTTCCAGCCGATGCCCAAGTCGTTGGGGCCGTTGTTGAAAAACGGGTGAGTCACCCACCACCACAGCTCCTGCAGGGTTTTGCTAGCGGTGGGCATCCCCCTGGCAAACCAGCCTGCCCGCGCCCCTAGCTCCCAAAAGCCCAGGAAAAGGGCCAGCGATAGAATGAACAGCCCGACGGCCTTGACGTTCTCATTCAGCCAGGGGGAGTCACTTTTATCTTTCGTCAGCGGCGTAGCGCTTGTCACTGCCATGGCTTCCTCCTAGACGCCGTAGTCTTCAATTTGCTTGTTGACATAGTCCCCCGGATTTTCGGGGTCAAAGGTATCAAACTTGAGGCTCTCGGTGCGGTAGATCTCGTCGGGTGGGGTTTGGCCCAGCTCCTCCGCTAGCTCCCGGGCTAGGTCCGTCATGAACACCTCTTGGCCCACCTCGTTATAGCCCTGCTCGGGAATCACCTGGGTGGCCTTGCCATCTCCCTGCAGGTCCCAGCGCACCAGCTGGGAAGAAATCCAGTTGGCGAAGCTCTGCCAGGGGTAGGGGTCAAAATCGATGCGGTCGGGTACCTCTAGGGTGTTGCCCAGGCCGTCTTCGAAGTTGCCGGTGAGCACCGCCTCCACCACTTCCACCGGCTGGTTCAAAAAGGCCCGCTCGGAGATGGCTGCCGCAATTTCAACCCGGTTGCCTGGGTCGCTGGCGTAGCCCGCCGCCTCAATGATGGACTTGTTCAAGGCCCGGAAGGTGTTGGGGTTGTCGCCAATCCACTGGTCGCTGGCGGCAAAGGCGCAGCAGGGGTGGCCGGGCCACAGCTCTTTGGTGATCATGTGGATGAAGCCTTCGCCCTCGAACACGGCCCGCTGGTTGAAGGGGTCAGGCATTAGGTAAGCGTCGATATCTCCCGCGACCATCTGGGCGATGCTGTCCGGCGGCGGCACCGGGCGAATCTGCACGTCCACATCGGGGTCGAGACCGCCGGTGGCCAGGTAGTAGCGCAGCAGCAGGTTGTGCATGGAGTAGGGGAAGGGCACCCCCATCACGAAGCCCTTGAAGTCGGCAGGGCCGTTCACCTGACCCTGGTAGCGGTTGGCCACGGTGATCGCCTGGCCATTGATGTTTTCAATGCTGGCCAGCTTGACGCCAAAGGGAGAGGAACCTAAGCCCAGGGTCATGGCGATGGGCATGGGGGCCAGCATGTGGTAAGCGTCCAGCTCTCCGGCGATCGCCGAATCTCGCACCGCGCCCCAGCTGGGCATCTTCACCACCTCGGCGTTGAAGCCGTACTTGCTGTAGAAGCCCAGGGGCTCGGACATGATGATGGGGGTGGCGCAGGTGATGGGAATAAACCCAATGCGCAGGTCGGTCTTCTCTAGGTTTGAGGTGTCCACCGGGGCGTCGTCACCGGCTTGGGCTGCGGGCTCTTCGTCGCCTCCGGCACAGCCCGCCAAACTCACCAGGGCCGCCCCCACCGCCAGGTTACGCAAAAACTCCCGCCGGGTGGTGCGCCCGTTGCGAATGGAGTCGGCAAAAAACAGCCCCGCCTGGGGACCGAAGGCAGCGGCAAAGGCGTTCTCTAGGCCTCCCGCCTGGCGGCACAGCTCTAGAATTAGCTTCTCCCGCTTGGGGCTGCCCCGCCCCACGGTCTTGAGGAACAGCGCTTTGCGCAGCTCGTGGGCATTGACGCCGTCAGCGGCGCGGAGCTGGTTTTCCTTATACAGCCCCATC
>JBCCAG010000072.1:0-10355 GCA_039814955.1 Cyanobacteria bacterium P01_A01_bin.135 | reverse complement strand
CTCATCAGCTCAATCAAATTTTGGTGAGTAATCGGTACGTGACGCGACCCTAGGATAGCAACTCGCTTTGACCCGGTTTGCTGAATCGCCGCCAGCTCCTGCAGGTAGGTATCTACGGTTGGGATATCAAGTGACTGGGTCAAGGAGAGTTCAAAAGGCGTTACGACTTCGATATTCTACCAGGACTCCGGAGTATTTCACGGCTAGGGCCGTCAGAATTTCGCGGCGGTGGATGGGGCGGGCGATCGCCGCAAAAAATCCCCCATTCAAAGCTTAAGTCGCTAAAGTAGGGAAATCCGAATCTGGTCGGTGGACGCTTTCACCGTCTAAAATCGAAGCGATCGCGCCTTAGATGATGGCGTATGCTCACCCCAACTTTTAGCAGCAGACCACACAAGTAAGAAGACAACCGGCATATGACGACGATTCTTGAACAGGGCAACATTAGTATTCATACCGAGAATATTTTCCCGATTATCAAGAAGTGGCTCTACTCTGACCATGAGATCTTCTTGCGGGAGCTAATCTCCAATGGCGTGGATGCTATCAAAAAGCTCAACATGCTCTCCCGCACCGGGGAGTTCAAAGGCGCAGTGGGTGACCCTGAAGTAACCATCGCTATTGATAAAGAGGCCAAGACACTCTCTATCTCCGATACTGGCATCGGCATGACCGCCGACGAGGTGAAGAAGTACATCAACCAGGTGGCCTTCTCTAGCGCTGAGGAGTTCGTACAGAAGTTCCAGGGCGAAGGCAACGAGCAGATTATCGGCCACTTTGGCCTGGGCTTTTACTCGGCGTTTATGGTGGCCAAGACGGTAGAAATCGACACCCTGTCTTACCAGGAGGGGGCAGCGCCGGTACATTGGACCTGCGACGGCAGCACCCAGTTTGAGCTCAGCGAGTCTTCCCGCACCGAGCGGGGCACCACTATCACCCTGCACCTGCAGGAAGAAGAGGAAGAATACCTCGAAGCCGCCCGTATCCAGCAGCTGGTGCGCACCTACTGCGACTTCATGCCCTACCCCATCATGATGGATGGGGAGCAGATCAACCGCCAGAAAGCCCCCTGGAAAGAGTCCCCCAGCAACCTCACCGACGAGGACTACCAAGAGTTCTACCGCTACTTATACCCCTTCCAGGAAGAGCCGCTGCTGTGGGTGCATCTGAACACTGATTACCCGTTCGTGGTCAACGGCATTCTCTACTTCCCCAAGCTGCGCCCGGACATCGACGTGACCAAAGGTCACATCAAGCTGTTCTGCAACCAGGTATTTGTCAGCGAGAACTGCGAAGAGGTGATTCCTAAGTTCCTGCTGCCGCTCCAGGGGGTGATTGACAGCACCGACATTCCGCTGAACGTTTCCCGCAGCTTTTTGCAGAACGACCGCACCGTGCGCCGCATCGCCGACTACATCGCCAAAAAGGTGGGCGATCGCCTCAAGGCCTTGTACCGGGACGACCGGGCCCACTACATCCGCTGCTGGCAAGATTTGGGCACCTTCGTCAAGTTCGGTACCCTGAACGACGACAAGTTCCAAAAGCAGGTGGAAGATATCCTCATCTTCCGCACCACCGCCAAGCTTGCTGCCGAGAGTGAGGCCAAGGTGGAGGTGCAGACCGAGGACAGCGACCTGTGGGAATCGGTCCCTAGCGAGGGTGAGGATGCCGTCACTGATGAAAACGGCTTTGCCTACACCACGCTGAAAGAATACCTAGATCGCAACAAGGAGCGCCACGAGAACCGGGTGTTCTACTGCACGGACCCCGCCTCTCAGGCCACCTACGTGGAGCTGCACAAAGGCCAAGGCCTAGAGGTACTGTTCCTGGACTCCTTCATCGACACCCACTTCATCAGCTTCCTGGAGCGGGAGTACACCGACGTCAAGTTCTCTCGGGTGGACTCCGAGCTAGACGACACCCTGATCGATAAGGATAAGGAAGACGAGATCGTTGACCCCACCACCAACAAAACCCGGGGCGATCGCATCAAGGAGCTGTTTGAGCAGGCGTTGGATAACCCCAAGGTGAATGTCAAAACCCAGGCCCTCAAAGCGGACGATAAGTCGGTACCACCGGCCATGGTGCTGCTGCCGGAGGCCATGCGCCGCCTGCGGGATATGACCGCCATGATGCAGCAGCAGAGCGCCCAGTTCCCTGAGGAGCATGTGCTGATGGTGAACACGGCCCACCCACTAGTGAAGAATGTGCTGGACATGAGCCAGGGCGCGATTATCACTGGAAGCGGCGAGTCCCCCTCGGCCCAGACGGCGAAGCTGCTGTGCCACCACATCTATGATCTGGCGCTGATGGCTCAGAAGGGCTTCTCGGCGGAGGAGATGACTTCGTTTGTGGAGCGCTCCAACCAGGTGCTCACGAAGCTGACTGACAGCTAGGGTGTTGAGCGAGCCGTTTTGATTGCTCCAACTGAATAACCAATAAGCGTTAGTCGATTCTGTGTAAGCGTTGACTAACGCTTATATTTTGGTTGCTACCGCCTCAGAGGTGATGAATCAGTCAGTGATGCTGTGAGCGTTTTGTGGGTTGCTTAGGCGGTAGCAGCGATCGCTGACTGAGCAGATGTCTGAAGCACCTCGAAGTGGCAAGGCATACTGAGGGCGGTTGTTACTCTTAGCTGGTTGTAGTTCGCCTTAGGTGTGCCCTGGTAATGAGCTAGATTATTTGCTGCGCCCGGTAGTCGCTTATATTTGCCTTTCCTCACAAAATTGCAGTGATCCATGTCATAGCGGGAAGGCTTCAGATTAATCATTCTTGGTAGTGAAGTTAGAAAGCAAGCGTTAAATTGCAGCATCTGGCAAAGAATCTACAAAAAATTCTGCTCAGGAGTAATGTAGTGATCGCTGGATAACGAAGCTGCATGGAGTATTTCCCAACAGACCTGTGTGATTAAAGGAGATGCAAAATGTCAGACCAGAAGCAGTATCTACCAACGCAAGAAGTCCCAGTCGAGAAGCCGGAAGACAAAGGTGAAATCGCGGAGATGGAGATAGGCCGTTTCTATTGTGCTTTGCAGGAAAGGCCTGCTCGGGTTTTCGCTCCTGGCGTGACAAGCGAGCGGGGGCGACTTATTAACCTTCTAGGCAACAAGTGGGTGAGCGGAACTGTTCTTCGGTACTATTTCTTCGACGGTGACACAGATGGGCAAAATGTTTTGCTTTCTGATGGAACCACGCAATGGCGCACCTGGGTTGCAGATGAAGCCCAAAGGGCAGTTGTTCGTCGCGGATTTGAAGCCTGGAAGGATGTGGGGATTGGCATCGATTTCCAGGAGGTGGATGACCGCGAGGAGGCCGAAATCCGCATCGGCTTTATGCGGGGAGACGGCGCGTGGTCCTGGCTTGGCCGGGACATCCTAGAGCATGGTCCCAATGAACGGACAATGAACTTCGGCTGGGAACTGACACGACCGGGAGAACTCGACACCGCTATTCACGAGATAGGACATACTTTAGGCTTCCCGCACGAACATCAGAATCCTAAAGCAGGAATTGAATGGGACGAGGAGGCCGTCTACGCCGCTCTTGCACAGCCCCCTAACAACTGGGATCGCCAAACAACAAACTGGAACATCATCCGAAAACTTTCTGCCAGTGAGGTTGAGGGAAGTACTTGGGATCCAGACTCGGTGATGCATTATCCGTTTGGGAGAGGTCTCATCAAGAAACCGGAGCAGTATGCGAATGGGTTACGACCAGCGGGCGGTCTCTCTGCCAAGGATAAGGCCTGGGTCAAATCTCTGTACCCACCTGTTCAGGAAGAAGAGGAGAAGTTGAAGCCGTCTCAGTCTGTGCTTCTCAATATTTCTGCAGGAGAACAGCGGCATTTTACCGTCATGCCAGAAGCGACACGTTACTACCAGTTCCAAACATTTGGAACCTCAGACACAGTTATGGTTCTGTTTGAGGAGGAGGATGGACAACTCCGCTACCGAACCGGAGACGACGACAGTGGACAGGATACTAACGCCTTCTTCCGCATTAAGTTGATCAAGGGACGAAGATATGTGTTGAGAATACGTCTTTACTACAGTGATCGTCCAGGAGAAACCGCGGTCATGATGTGGTAACGGATATGTCGAACAATGTGTAGCAATCCTGCATGATATTGCGGTTCAAATGCCCCATTTGGCGACAATATCCCGGCAGCGATCGCTCTTCAAAATAAACCTACTGCGGAATACCAAACTCATCCACCGTAATCGTATCGGCAATAATCACCGGGATTCCCTCGTAATTAGCGAGCTGCGGATCTAGGGTCGTATTATAGGTCTGCTGCACCTGCTCCACATCAAGAAGCTGCAGTTGCCCAGACACCTGGAGGTTAATATCTTCTTCGTCTGGTAACGCCACCGGGGTTTTAGCAGCATTGATCACCAACACCTCTTTATCAGTAAAAATGCTCCTCTCCTCCATCAAAAAAGCAGTGCTGCCCACCATTTCTTGAATTACCCCACTGGCCCGCAGTGTCTGCCCCATATACTGCTGAATCTCATCGTCGCTCAGATCAGACTGCGGGGCTGCAGTGCGGCGGCTAAACAGTCCGCGAACGCCGCCCTCACAGGCCGGCAGCAGGATCGCCAGCGCCGTTAAGGCTGCTGCAGGAAGGGCGCGCTGAAACCGCCAGCGCTGGAATGGTAAGCGCTGAAGCCGTGAGGGTAGAGAGGGCTGTGACATAGGGCTTGAAGGAATGATCGAGCGCCTGGGGCGGGTAGTATCGCTCACCTGATTTACGTAGGCGAGGGACAGCTTTCGCCAGTTTGGGAACGCTATTTCTGGGTGCAGCACCAGAATAGCACCCATTCTTATCCCCACAGGGGCATCTCTTGATTTAATGCTATGGACGCTGCTAATCCCCAGTCGATACCCTCAACAATTCTGCTTGCTGACGACGACGCGTTTATGCGGCGGCTGCTAACCGCGCGTTTAACGCACACCGGGCTGTACCGCGTGGTCGAGGTCGATAACGGTCAGGCTTGCTTAGAGGCCTACCACCAGGTCAACCCCAGCATCATTTTGCTCGACGCGTCTATGCCAACCATGGACGGCTTCGAATGCTGTCAGCAACTGCGATCGCTGAAGCCCGCCGAACTGCTGCCGATTTTGATGATCACCGGTCTGGAGGACAGTGCCTCGGTGGACCGCGCCTTTGAGGTGGGGGCCACCGACTACGTCACTAAACCTATTCACTGGCCAGTGCTGCTGCAGCGAGTCCGCCTCGCCATCGAACGCTACCGCCTGTACCAGGCGCTGGAGGCCGCCAATAAGACCTTGCAGAAGCTGGCCACCATCGATGGGCTCACCCAAATCCCCAATCGCCGCGGCTTTGACATAGCCCTGCAGCAAGAGTGGCGACGGCTGAGCCGCGAGCAGCTGCCGCTGGCGCTAGCCCTCTTCGATGTGGACTTTTTTAAGCGCTACAACGACACCTATGGCCACTTGGCTGGCGACAACTGCCTACGGGAGATTGCCGCTGCCGCCCAGAGTAACATGCGTCGCCCCGCCGATCTTGTGGCCCGCTACGGAGGGGAGGAGTTTGCGCTGCTGCTGCCCAATATAGACGAAGCCGGGGCCTTAGCGATCGCCCGGCAGCTCTGCGCTGCGGTTGCCCAGTTGGCCATTCCCCACGCCACCTCAAATACCGGTCCCCATGTTTCGCTCAGCGTCGGTGTGGCCTGCATGGTCCCCCGGCATCAGCAGTCAGCCGAGGTCCTGATTGAAGCCGCTGATAAAGCGCTATACCAAGCCAAAACCTCCGGGCGTAGTCGAGTGGTGTCCCACGCTCACGCCTTTTCTGGGCTCAGTTAGTAGTTAAATCACACAGATGTATCGTCATCACCCCCCGCCTCCATTGGTTTGCTGTGGGTAGCTTACTTTGCAGGCGGCTCGTTTTGCGGATGATTCTCTACTTTTACTTTAAGTACTTTAAGGGCCTCTCTATGAACGCTTCTAAGCACAACGGTACGAAACTAACCGGTGGCTGGCGCTCCATTGTCATTGCGGCGGCGGCAGTCATCGTCAGCGCTTGCGGGGGCGATCGCCCCCAGGGCAAGCTCAACCCCGAACCAGCCGCTAGCCTTACCTCTGTTGAGCGCCCCCACCGCCGACATACCAGCATCCGCGTTGGTATTCTAAGCTTTAGAAACGCTTCTTTTGCCTACCAGCGCTATCGTCCTCTACTGGACTATCTAGCAGATGAAATCGGACAAGATTTTGCGCTGGTTCCCTTGTCTCCAACCAGTCAGTTTGAGGAAGTAGCTGCCCACGAACTCGATCTTGTGATCACCAACCCTCTGGCGGCTGTGCAGCTCCACCGCCTCTATGATGCGGAGTTTGTCATTACCCAAAAGCGCCTCCGAACCGGTACCCAGTTTGGGGGCCAAATTGTTGTTAAGCGCAGCAGCCCTATCGAGACCTTAGAGGACCTGCGCGGCCAGCGGGTCGCCTGCGTCAATTTTCAAACGGCTGCCGGGGGATGCGTCTTCCAAATCCATCACCTGTTGCAGCGGGGCATCGATCCCCACACCGATTTTGCCAGCTTCATTGAGCTCAGCTCTCAGAATAATATTGTCCTTGGGCTCCTGAATGGCTCTCTGGACGCTGGCTTTGTTCGGACCGGGCAGCTTAAGCAGATGGCAGCCAATGGCCTAATTGAAGACACCAGTACGCTCAGGGTGCTGGAGCCGCAGCAGGACAGTTTTCCCCATCCCCATACCACCTCACTCTACCCTGAGTGGGCTGTGTTGGCCCTACGCCGCACTAGCCCGCGGCTTACCAGCCTGGTCAAAGACCGCCTGCTTGCGCTTCCGCCCGAGCATTCGGCGCTCGCAGCGGCTCAGCTAGAGGGCTTCGTGCCGGTTGCGGACTACAGTCAGATCAATTTGCTGATTGAGCAGCTCAGACTCAAAGGCTGGGATGTCAAATAATCGCGCCCAGTAATCACAACCAGTAATCGCAACCATTAATCACAACCAGTAACAACGGTTCTGCAGCCCTAATCATCATGCCTCCCTCCTTCCATCGCCCCCATATGCACCTCCGGTTTCAGCAAAGACAGAGCATTGCCTTTCGCTACCTCAGCATTGCTACCGCGCTGCTGATTGGCACCCAATTCATTTTCGGGACGGTCAAGCTGCGCTGGCGCGCTCACCGGCAGATCGTGGCCCTCAACGAAGAAGTCCTCGATAGCGCTAGGTTCCTAGCGGCGGTCTCAGCCGATCCCATCCTCACCCTCGACTTTTCCACATTAGAGGCGCTCATGGGGCAAATGGATAATCATTCCTACATTCGCTACAGCGTCGTGCTCAATGAGCAAGGGCGATCGCTCACCCGCCACTTACCAAATCAAGCCAATGCCGGAACATCAGCCGATCTGATGCGGATGATTCAAGATATTCGTCAGGAGCCAGATATGAGAGAGGTGCGGCTGCCTGTCCAGGTCCAGAACGAGGCGATTGGCGAGGTGGTTCTGGGCTACTCGCTGACGGAGATCAAGCGACAAATGCTGTGGATGGGGGCAATCAATTTATTTGCTTATACCTCGACGAGCTTTCTACTGGCGCTGGTCACCATCGTTTTGTTTCGGCGGCAAATTCACCGGCCGTTACTGGAGCTTGAAGCCCTGGCCCAGTCCCTGGCAGCGGGAAAGCTAAAGCAGCGGGCAACGGTGGTGCGAGCCGACGAAATTGGCCGACTGCAGACGGTGTTCAACCACATGGCCGGTCAGCTGCAGTCAACCATGCAGGGGCTGACGGACCAGAACCTGGCGCTGGAGCAGGCGCGCCAAGCGGCTGAAACCGCGCTGCAGGTTAAAAGCGACTTCTTGGCCACCATGAGCCACGAGATTCGCACGCCGATGAACGGGGTTGTTGGGATGACGGGGCTGCTGCTCGACACGTCACTGACACCGCAGCAGCGTCATTTCACTGAGACAATTCGCACCTGCAGCGACGCGCTGCTGGCGATCATCAATGACATTCTAGATTTCTCTAAGATTGAGTCCGGCAAGCTTGAGCTTGAGGAACAGCCCTTTGACCTGGAGGCCTGTGTGCAAGAGTCCATGCAGCTGCTCGCTCAGCAGGCCGCTGACAAAGGTATCGAGCTGGCCTATCGCCTGACCCCTGATGTGCCCAAACGGGTAGTGGGCGACGTGACGCGGCTGCGCCAGATTCTGGTCAATTTGATCAGCAATGCGGTGAAGTTTACCGAGCAAGGGGAGGTTGTTGTTTCTGTTGAGACTCGGCCTGGCGGTGAGGCGGAGGGGGCTGCCCAGGCGGGCGACAATCATCACGGCGACAACCATTACGACGGCCACAGTATCGTCACCCTTGAATTTCAGGTCCGAGACACTGGCATCGGTATCCCCAGCGATCGCCTTAATCGCCTGTTTAAGTCGTTTAGCCAAGTAGACTCCTCCACCTCTCGCAAGTACGGCGGCACCGGGCTGGGCCTCGCCATCAGTGAGCGGCTGTGCACCATCATGGGCGGGCAGATGTGGGTTGACAGTACTGTAAATGTGGGCTCCACCTTTAGCTTCACCACGCGGCTTAAAGCGGCCGCCCCCGCCACTCCCCCCGCCATTAATCCAGATCACCTGTCCCTGAGTGATAAGCGGCTCTTGATTGTGGACGATAACGCCACCAATCGCGAGATCTTAACGCTGCAGGCGAAAGCTTGGGGAATGCAGACGGAGGCGGTCCCGTCGGGAGAAGTGGCCCTGCGATGCTTGGCTAAACATCGCTTTGACATCGCCATCCTAGACATGCAGATGCCAATGATGGACGGGCTGCAGTTGGCCCAGCTGATTCGTCAACGGGCTAGCGGCCAATCGCTGCCGCTGGTCATGCTCACCTCCATCGGCCAAACCTTGACCTCTCTATCCAAGGAGAACGTCAACTTTGCCGCCGTCTTGAGTAAGCCGGTACTACAGTCCCAGCTGCAGACGATTTTAGTGGAAGCCCTTAGCCAACGGCCTATTCGTATTCACCACCGCAGCACAAATCCGCCTGATATCGATACCGCCATGGCCCAGCGTCTGCCGCTGCGTATTCTAGCGGCTGAAGATAACCTGGTGAACCAGCAGCTGATCCTGCTGTGGTTGGGTAAGCTTGGCTACCGCGCCGACATGGTGGGTAACGGCCTAGAGGTGATCGAGGCGATCGCCCGCCAGCCCTACGACGTGGTGCTGATGGATGTACATATGCCTGAGATGGACGGCCTTGCCGCCAGCCGCCTCATCTGTCAGCGGTGGGATGAGGCCAGTCGGCCTCGCCTGATTGCCGTGACCGCCAACGCCGTTGAGGGCGATCGCGAGGACTGTCTGGCAGCCGGCATGGATGACTACATCACTAAACCGATTCGCATCGAGGAGCTCGTAGCGGCGTTAAATCGCGCTGTTCCGCTGTCCCCGGCGGAATTAGCTGAATCGGCTGAATTAACGGATATCAATGCCCCTGCTGATGGAGCGGGCCCAGGTCAAACAGAGTCGAGTCAGGCAGCCCCAGGTGAGGTGGTTTCCGATCAGGCAGTCCTAGATCAGGCGACCCTGCAGGCGCTCGTGCTATCGCCGAGCGGCACAGACATGACCCTGTTACAGCAGCTTGTAGAGATCTACCGGCGGGAGTCACCGGAGCTAGTGGAGAGCATTGCTGCGGCGATCGCTCAAGGGGAAGCGGGTAAGCTTTCCCGAGCGGCTCACACCCTCAAATCCAGCAGTGCGGCGCTGGGGGCGACGGCGCTTGCCGATCTCTGCCGGGCCCTAGAGGGGCTAGGTCGCCGCGGCAACCCGGACGCGATGACAGAGGCGGCCCGGCTTGGCCAAGACCTGCAGGCTCAGTACGAGCAGGTCGATAAAGCGCTTGTTCATCTAGTCATGACAGACTCGCTGGCTGAAGTGTGATGCTGCGATCGCCCGCAGCCCATTGCCCTATTCAATGCCTCTTCACATCGTGAAATGGGAAAACTTATGGCATGACACCTGAAATATAGCGCCCGTCAGGCGGTAGAGGACGAGGTTTTTTAGAGCCCCGCACCACGGGGGCTTTAGAAAAAATATCCATCAAATCAACTGCGCAAGCGCAATAACTGACTATGCTCTACCTCAGATAGCCACAGCCCGGATGATTCCCCACGGTCATTGCTACCTGTGGCAAACCAACCTGGTCGCCCTGCACATCGTCTCTGATGCCCTGATTGCGATCGCCTATTACTCTATATCAAAATTGACGGCTCGTTTATCTGCCTAGCAACTTCGTAGGCCCGCTGCCGTGCGGGTTGTCGCGATCGCTAAAACGTAGTACGCTCGTGGCGTCTGCGCCGCGCCCGCTTGGCATAATCCGT
>JBCCAG010000392.1:0-4415 GCA_039814955.1 Cyanobacteria bacterium P01_A01_bin.135 | reverse complement strand
GTCTTCCAGCATTGCCTTGCGGCGATCGCCAAAGCCAGGGGCCTTGACCGCGGCCACATTCAGCACGCCCCGCAGGCGGTTGACCACCAGGGTGGCCAGGGCTTCTTTTTCGATGTCCTCAGCGATGATCATCAGGGGACGACCGGCGCGGGCCACCTGCTCTAGCACGGGCACCAGGTCCTGTACCAGGGCAATCTTCTTATCGGTGAGCAGGATGAAGGGCTCGTCAAGCACCGCTTCCATGCGCTCGGTGTCGGTGGCAAAGTAGGGGGAGATGTAGCCCTTGTCAAAGCGCATCCCCTCAGTGACCTCCAGCTCAGTCACCATAGACTTGCCCTCTTCCAGGGAAATGACGCCCTCGCGGCCCACCTTGTCCATGGCCTCGGCGATCATCTGGCCCACCTCTTCGTCGTTACCGGCGGAGATGGAGCCTACCTGAGCAATGGCGCTGGAGTCTTCTACCGCGCGGGCATGGTCGGCGATTTTCTCTACTAGGTAAGCGGTGGCCTTGTCGATGCCGCGCTTAAGCGCAATGGAGTTAGCGCCAGCGGCCACGTTGCGCAGGCCCTCTTTCACCATGGCGTGGGCCAGGACGGTGGCGGTGGTGGTGCCGTCGCCAGCGGCGTCGTTGGTCTTAGAGGCGGCCTGACGAATCAGGGAAACGCCGGTGTTCTCAATGTGGTCTTCTAGCTCAATCTCTTTGGCGATCGTGACGCCATCGTTGACGATCTGAGGGGCGCCAAACTTCTTCTCCAGCACCACGTTGCGGCCCTTGGGGCCCAGGGTAACGGCAACGGATTCTGCCAGAATATCCATGCCCTTCTCAAGGGCACGACGAGCGTTCTCGTTATAAATGATGCGCTTAGCCATGTATTCCTCTGTCTATTTCTCAAATCTCACGGGACCAGTCTCAATTGGCTGGGATGCACAGGACTGCCGTTGAGAGACCTCCACATCCCAAAAATGGGTTTGGCTCAGCCACTAGGCAACGATAGCCAGAATGTCCTTCTCGGACAGCAGAACGTACTCATCGGAGCCCAACTTGATGTCGGTGCCGGCATACTTGGAGTAGAGCACCTTGTCTCCCACTTTGACGTCCAGCTCTTGGCGAGCACCATCGTCGCCACGCTTACCTGGACCAACCTGAACAATTTCACCGATCTGCGGCTTTTCCTTAGCCGTCTCGGGCAGCAGGATACCGCCTGCGGTCTTCTCCTCAGACTGGGATACCTTTACAAAGACCCGATCAGCCAACGGTTTAACGGTGGAAACGCTAAGAGAGATAGCTGCCATCTAATACACACTCCAACAAAGTCAGTACAAAAATTCTGTCAGTAAATTAAGCCCAAGTTTAGCACTCTCGGCCCACGAGTGCTAATTTAGCGAACTGGCTCGCAAACTGACAATATTTTTAGCTGTACGGGTTACCGAACTGGAAGGAGATAACGCTGCAGCAGCTCATTTAAGAAGACTGCAGCGGTTGTCCTGTGGGTTGTCGCTCTTTTGCCGGTGGGACCCTGGCTAACCCGCCAGCCAGCAACCTCCTGGGGCGATCGCCAGAGCTGCAGGTGGTTAGCTGAGGGGTCGGCGTAGAAATGCTCACCGCTCCTGGGCCCTAGCAAGAGTGAGGTTTGGTGGGTAAACTTATCGCAGCTGAGGCGATGGGTTGGAAACGCCTCCTGCAAAGGCACTCCCCAACCATCCAAAGCAATCAAGGTATGAATCGGGACGCCCTCTCGCCATAGGAGGCGGGCTGCGCCCAAGGCCCCCACAACCCCTGCGCTAAAAGCAACGATGCAGAGACCCTGCTGCAGCGGTAGGCTGCCGGACTGAAGCCAAGTAACCACATGCTGCGGTGAATAGGACGGCTGGACATGGGCCGGAAACGTAACTACTGGCTGAGACGAAAGCGATCGCTTAAACGATTCGGTGGCTGCCTCGGGGTGCATGCCGGGGCAAAGGAGAATTGTCATACAGACCTGCACACTTCACGACAGTGACGACGCTATGGGGGATAGGGAACCTGGGCAACCGCCTGCGTCGCCGTGACCTGACACATAAGCAATTCAAATCGAAGCAGATGCTTGTCATCAATCATTGGATAGAGATACCCAGATTTTGGCGGGGCGATCGCCTAGATGCAATACTGCGTCTACAGGATAATCTTCTTCCAAGGCTTGACACATACCTCAGGCGATTGAGAGCGCTTGGGGAGCTGCCGTCATTCTAAATATTTGGTTACACAAAGGGGGGGGATCTCCCCTACGCTGACATAGCTGTTTATGTAAATTTTACGACAGCGACATTTTACTGAGCGGAGGAAATATTTTGAACGATGCTCAATCGGGCAGATTACCTACGATAGGGACTTGAGCAGAACAGTAAATTTTCTGGTCAGGGTCAAGGCGAATCTATGGCAATTTGTAGTAGTGATTTCCTGGTGAGCCTGGTTTAGCGCTGCGCTAGGCGATCGCTAAGTCTAGCCTTCCTCCGGGCCACTGCCGTAACGGCACTGCGCCGTTGTTGCAGTTGGCCATCAGCAACGATGGTAATGGCCACCGTCACTTGGTCTTACATAGCGTCAAGATACCCCTCTCAATCGCTAGTTCATATATTAAAGCAGCAGCTTACAGCCAAAATATTTTTAGATTTCTTGGGTCTCATTATGAACAGCATCCTGACGACATAGAAGGGCAAATAGGGTAAAGCTGCTATTGACAACTCAGTAGCTTATTAGAAGTAGATAGAGCGTACTTTGCCTCTAATCTATCGTCATCTGTCCATCAAAGCGGCCTAGATAAAGTATAGAGAAAGCCCAATATACCGTTCGATGACTCAAGCTTGAACGAATGGTATCGCAGACAGCATACTTGCACAAAGCTGTAGACGGCCTTGCATAATGGAGGCGCAAAAGCCAGTCTGTGAGCGGTCTTACCCCTCTTGCGAATATGCAGGATGGCATATAGATTAATTTCATCGGAGTCGGACTTAATTCCGCTCAGGTGTGCATCTTCAAAAGAATTGTTGTTGTGAATAACTCCAGCCACCCGGCGCTACTTCCTGCAATCATCGCGTTGATCACGACTGCCTTTACAACGTCTTTCACGCACTATTTGCTACAGCGACCTTGGTGTATTCAAATTAATGCAGACCGTAGCCAGCAGATCGTTTATGGAGCGGTTGGCTGCAGTGCTCCCAGCATCGCATCCTACCTCCCACGTCCAGGTTTATCACTAGGTTTCTTGACGGTTCAACCACCGCCAACGTCCACAATGAACCATCAAGATTGAGGAAGGTGTGGCTCAATGATTTTGTGGTTGCTCGCTGACCAATCGGCATAAGCAAGCTCCGTACCCTGTATCAGCACTACGCTCTAGCGCTGGTACGGCCATCAGTTGCATCTACGAGGAAAAATACTATGAAGGCTCTGTTCACACTCGCTCTTGTGTTTGTGTCACCTATCGCTGCGCTCACCTATTCGTCCGGCAAGGCGATCGCTAAAAGCCCCGGTTGTGATCCTGAGATTCACGTCTGCAGCTACTCCCAAAGCGATCTCCTCTAGAGCCGCCATGGCGGTTGACGTAATGGCAAGCGGGCGTAAGGCTTCACAGCTCTGTTGGCCCGCTTCGCCGCTAACATGGGTTTCTACCCAAGAGGAAGTACGCTGAGATCAGCTCTTCTCAGCAGCTAAACCAGCGGGGCAAGATACGCCAGTGCCGCCCAAGCCGCAGTAGCCACCAGGGTTCTTGGCTAGGTATTGCTGATGGTAGTCTTCAGCGAAGTAGTACTCTGGAGCATCCAAAATCTCGGTGGTTATCTTGCCGAAGCCAGCAGCGTCGAGCTGCTCCTGGTAGGCCTGCTTAGAGGCCTCAGCCAGCCGATGCTGCTCCTCAGAATAGGTGTAAATGCCAGAGCGATATTGGGTACCTACGTCGTTTCCCTGACGCATACCCTGGGTCGGGTTATGACTCTCCCAAAAGACTTTTAGCAGGTCACTGTAGCTAATCGCCGCCGGGTCATAGACTACCCGCACCACTTCGTTGTGGCCCGTCATGCCGGAGCAGACCTCTCGGTAGGTGGGGTTGGGCGTATAGCCCGCCGCATAGCCTACTGACGTGGAGTAAACCCCGTCCTGCTGCCAAAACCGGCGCTCTGCTCCCCAGAAGCAGCCGAGACCAAACGTAGCCATTTCCATGTTTTCAGGGTAGGGCGGCTGAAGGGGATTGCCGTTGACAAAGTGCTTGTCGGGAACCGGCATCGGGGTTCCCCGTCCGGGGAGGGCCTGCTGCGGGTCCGGCATTTCTGCCTTCTTTCCAAGTCCGAATAGTGCCATTGAACCGAGTCCTCAGTAGTTTTTCAGCAGTGAAGGCCGCTGGGGAAGCGTTAAGGTGCTCAACTGCGTCTTTACTTATCTT
>JBCCAG010000520.1:0-3597 GCA_039814955.1 Cyanobacteria bacterium P01_A01_bin.135 | reverse complement strand
GCACGACCGCATCAACTACGAGTATGCCGAGTACTGCGGTAAGTCAATGTACTGGCACGGCGGCGGCGGCCTAGCGGATTACGTGGCCGACTTGACCTTCAAGCCCCGGATGGAACCCATCATTCAGCGTAAGTTTAAGGCTAACCCGCTCGTGCAGGCCCTCCACCGCACCTTTCCAGAGTTTCTACCAGAGCAGATGCGCCTGATGGCCTACTTCCATGGCCTTGGGCAGTTCTGGCGGGTGATGAGCGACATCTTCACCACGCTGTATAAGCGCTACGAGGGGGGAGAAATTAGCGATATTGCCGATGTGGTCGACCATATTCGCGACGGCATTGTGGCAGCCGCCGGCAACCCCGTCACCTACTGCGTCACCCTCGGAGATCGCAGCTACGATGTGATTCCTAAATCTGCCGGCCTCACGTTTTTGCCCGATCTGGCGGTGCCCTATGTGGAGGCCATCTTCTTTCGCGGGACGCCGTTCCCCGGCACCATCTCGTACAACGCTCAGGCCTATCAAATTCCCCTTTATCAGCAGGATTTTGCCTACGGCGCTCTGTATGCCGACCCACTGCCCATTGGAGGGTCCGGCATCCCCCCAACCCAGCTCATGCACGACATGCGCCACTTTGTGCCAGAGGAGCTGCTAACTCTCTACCGCGATCGCGGTAGGGGCGAAGACGACTTGAAAGTCAAGATCTGCGAAACGTTCCAAAAGTCCATGTTTTGCGTCACAACAGCCGCTATTCAAGGGCTGGCCCCCTTCCCCTTGAGTACTGACGACCCGACTGAGCAGCAGGCAAACCGAACATACCTAGAGGGCTGGGTCGCCCGGCTGCGTCCCTCTCGTATTGATGCCGTGCAATAGGGCCAACCTGCGGCTAGCTGTCGCTCCAACTACAGCTAGGACTGTTTAGCTCTTTGGACAGACCTGCTAAAGTGGGGGCAAGGGTAGGTTCATCCATAGCGGATTGTTCCTTGCTATACCGACGCTTGCTACACCGATGCTTGCCATCCCACTGATCCTCAGTGCCACTTTCGAGCACCCGTGCAGCTTTGCAAAGTACGTTTGGGAGTACTGCAAGAAGACTTTGCCAACCGCCAGAATACGCATCTATGACTGCCCTTCCAGCCCCTGATTCTCACTTGCCTGAACCAATAGAGACGTCGTTAAATGGCCCTGCTGCCAACAGTAGGGTGGCTGTTGGCAGCAGCGATGGTGATGTCGTTGCCGCAGTCAATGTTGAGGCCGTTATTGACCTCAGCGCTGAAGCTGCCGATCCGATGTCATCTGCGTTTCCGCACACAAGTCAGCCGTCGACGCCTGCCACCGACCCCGCCACCCTGCTAAACAGCTCAGCTAGCCCTGCCATGACCCTGGCACGAGGTAACTTTGAGGCGTTTTTGGCTCCCCTGACCACTAGCACCTTCAAGCGAGTGGTCAAAGATGTAGAGGAGAAGCTGTATGTCGTCAACAGCACGTTGACGATGCTCGATTCGCTGCTGGACAGCCAGGACTTTGAAGCCGTCCTCAATGAGATGCTGCGCTCCATCACCCTTAAGACCGGGGAGCTGCTCAACGCTGACCGCACCACCATCTACCTGCTGGATGAGGAGAAAACTGAGCTGTGGTCGATTGTGGCTAAGGACGACA
The DNA here is from genome assembly GCA_039814955.1 of Cyanobacteria bacterium P01_A01_bin.135. GTDB lineage: Bacteria > Cyanobacteriota > Cyanobacteriia > CAKZMO01 > CAKZMO01 > JBCCAG01. The sequence goes on along the minus strand of JBCCAG010000520.1, from coordinate 1,943 downwards.
AGGGCGGTAACTTAGAGCTGCGCTTTCCGGCGACTCAAGGGATTGCCGGCGAGGTGGCGACCCGCAAGCTGCCGGTGAATATCCCCTTTGACTTCTACGACGATCCCCGAGCTGAATTCGCTAAAAAAACCGACCAGGCGACGGGATACCGCACCTACACGATGCTGGTGCTGCCGTTGCTCAACGAGCAAGGCAACCTAGTGGCGGTGGTGCAGCTGATCAACAAGCTCAAGGAAAACTACGACCCCGGCGCGCCCCTGGAAGCGCGGGTGAACGCGGCTGGATTTTCCCCTGCCGATGAGGCCCTGTTTACCGAGTTCTCGGCCTCGATTCGCCTGATCCTAGAATCGTCTCGCTCTTTCTACAGAGCGGCCCAAAAGCAGCGGGCGGCCTCAGCCCTGATGAAAGCCACCCAGGCCCTCAGTCAAAGCAGTCTGGACCTCAGCGAGACCCTAGAGCGGGTGATGAACCAGGCCAAGGAGCTGATGCAGGCAGACCGCAGTACGCTATGGCTGCTAGACGAGGCGCGCCAGGACCTGTGGACGCGAATTCCGGTCCAGGGAGAAGTGCAGGAGTACCGCATTCCTAAGGATGCGGGGTTTGCCGGCCAGGTCGCCACCACGGGTAAGCCAGTGATCATCCCCTTTGATCTCTACAATCACCCCAATGCGGAGAAGTCTAAGGAAACCGATCGCCACACGGGGTACCGCACCTGCAGCATGCTCTGCATGCCTGTGTTCAATACAGACGGGGTTTTGATTGGGGTAACGCAGCTGGTAAATAAGCTGCGCCAGGGGGAATATCCCCCCTATAATCCGGCCCATTGGCCCGCCGCGCCTGAGCGGTGGAAGGCGAGTTTTAACCGCTCGGACCTGGAGTTTATGCAGGCCTTCAATACCCAGGCCGGCGTTGCCCTGCAGAACGCCAAGCTGTTCGACACGGTGAAGCAGCAGGAGCTGATGCAGCGCGACATCCTGCGATCGCTCTCCAACGGGGTGCTTTCCACCGACCAGCAGGGACGAATTATCGCCGCCAACGAGAGCGCCCGCGCCCTGCTGCACCTGCCGGAGGATACGGTGCTAGAGGGTCAAAAAATCGATACCCTGATTGCCATTGAAGAGCTGGACTTCGTCAACTGCTGCCAGCGGGCCCTTAACCCCGAAGAGGAGGGCGATCGCCGCCAGTACTACCCTGAGCAGACTCTAGACGCCAAGCTAGGGGTAGTAGACACGGCCCTGGGCGAAGCGCTGCCGGTGGCCCAACACAGCGTACACCTGAGCATCAACTCCATTGCCGACGCCAAGGATGACACCCATGTGTATGGGGCGCTGGTGGTGATGGACGACATCAGCGACGAGAAGCGCCTCAAGAGCACCATGTACCGCTACATGAGCCAGGAGGTGGCCGAGCAGTTGCTCAATTCCGGGGAGCTGCGGCTGGGGGGCGATCGCAAAGAGGTGTCGGTGCTGTTCTCGGACATTCGCAGCTTCACGACCATTGCCGAGAGTATGGATGCCGAGGAACTGGTGATCATGCTCAATGATTATTTTGAGACCATGGTGGACGCCGTCATGGCCTACAAGGGTACCCTGGACAAGTACATCGGCGACGCCATCATGGCCGTATTTGGCTCGCCGCTAGCCCTGGAAGACCACGCCTGGCGGGCAGTGCAGACCAGCATCGAAATGCGCCACCGCCTAGAGTCCTTCAATCGCATCCGTAACGAGAAGCATCAGCCCCCCATCAAAATTGGCATCGGCATCAACTCGGGCAGCGTGATTAGCGGCAACATTGGCTCTAGCAAGCGGATGGAGTTTACCGCCATTGGGGACGGCGTCAACCTGGGGGCGAGGCTAGAGGGGGCGACGAAGCAGTACGGCTGCGACATTGTGATTAGCGAGACCACTTACCAGCCCTGCAAGGATCTGATTTGGGCCTTGGAG
>JBCCAG010000551.1:0-3370 GCA_039814955.1 Cyanobacteria bacterium P01_A01_bin.135 | reverse complement strand
GGGGCGATCGCCTCTGGTCCATACAGCTCGGTAGCGCCCTTGATCCCGGACCACTTGCCTTTTACCTCGCTGGGGTGGGGCACCACCGGCAGGTTTTGGTCCGCCACGGTTTGGTACAGCAGATTTAGGCGGCTTTCAATGGTTAGGGCCTCCCGCTCATCGCGGCTCAGATCTAGATCTTGGGCCTCCTTCTGATGAGCGCGTCCGACAACAGCCCCTAGCTCCCGGTTGGTCATCAGCTCGGCAAAGGTGAAGCGCTTGCGCTCCAGATCTAGGCCCGTGGCTGCTTTCAGGGGGCGGTAGCTCACCAGCACCACCGGCTCCTCGTTCCAGTTGCGGCTGTTGAACCACATGCTCAGGTAGGCGGTGAGGTAGTCTTCTTTTTCTCCGCTGTGGCGGTAGGTGGTGGCCCCATTAATTTTGGCCAGGGTTTCTTTAGCGACGGTATCCAGAGGCTTTTTGCGCCCGTTCTCCTGTACGGCTAGGGTACGCAGGCCGTCGAGGCTATCAGGCTGGAACTGGCTAAAGGGCAGCAGAATTAACATGCAGCCCAAACACAGGCCGACTAGAAATTTAATGATGTTCAACCGTTTCATGGTGATTTGGATTCGTTGTTAACGGTGGAATGATTCACAGGTGTTCAAAATTTGGGAGGCATGGCCGGTTGCCCCGGCGGTACGTTTACGTTTGGGGTATACCGGGCAATTCGGGCGTTTCGGCGGTGGGCGTTTCGGGCGCAGGTTTGACCGAACGCGATCGCGCCGATTTTTGCATCAACGCTGGACCGTAGAACATGACGCCGATGCCTGCCACTACCATCAGCGATCCGCTCCAGGTCAGGGCCGTCACCCACCAGGGCTCCCGCTTCAGCTGCAGGGTGGACTGCTTCAGATCGCCGGGATTCCAGGAGGCCTGGGCCAGCTTCCAGCCCCGGAACCAGGTGGGGTGGTTCATCCACACCGATCGCTGCACGGCGGTGTCGGTGATCGGGTCGAACAGGGTCACCTGACTGGTCCACATGGCCACCGACTCGCTGCCCTCGTTGCGCTCCACGACAAAGTCATCCAGCTTCACGTAAAAGGGAAGCTGCAGCAGCTTGGGGGTGAAGGCGGCAAAATAGCTGCCCTCGGGGGTGTCTAGGGCCACGGGCTCGCCCCAGGGGAGCCAGGCGGTTTGTCCAGCGGCGGCAACCTGGAGCGCAGGGAATCCTTCAGGGATCGCCCTGCCAGAGGCAACCGGGGTAACGGGCACCACCTGCCGCTGTACCTGGGCATCGTCAAGCTGCTCGACTAAAGCAATTTGAAAGTCAGCCCAGCCGGGGGTCACTGCAGTTCCGGGATGTAGCTCGCCGGACTTAAACCCTTTTGAAGACAGGGCCGCGTAAAAAAGCTGATGATTGGGCGCTGCTACGACGCGGAAGTAGTCGGATGCGGTGGTAGCAGGAGCGCGGTAGCTTACCTCTAGGGCGATCGCATCGCCGCTGCGCACGGGGGGCAAGTCTGGCTTTGCAAAAATGAAGCGGCGCTCCTGACGATCCCCTTGAATGAGGTTCACCTGCACCGCCGGGTTGCGAAAGCTGCTAGAGGCCGTCGTTGGCTGTCCGCCGCTGAGGCGAAAGTCGGGCCAAATACCGACGACTTCAGCGGTAATGCCATTTGGCAGCGAGGCCGATTGGCCCTGGGTCTGCTCAAGCTCAATGGCGCGATCCCCCAGGGTCAACATGCCGTAGGCTGGCTCAAGCGCGGGCGGGCTGAGGAACTGGGCTAGCTCGGATTCGCTCGCGGCCTGCGCCAGCTCTAGATGGGCGGGACCAACGTCCATTTGGCGATAGCCTAAGGGCGCTGCCGCCAGCCATCGCTCTAAAGTCTGGCCCATGCGATCGCTGTGCAGTTGGAGTTTGACGGCCAGATTTTCAGCGCTGCCTCCCCCCGTAAACTGCACAGTCTTCATGGCGCTGTCGCTGTAGCCCAGCAGGGTAAGCCCCCCAAAGCGGGCCGGGTAGACGCTGCCATCCGGCTTTACAAAGACATCGGTCTGCTGTCGCCCTTGGGGAGAGGCCACCTCCAGCAGATCCCCTTCTACCCGAATCTGACCGTTGGGGCCGCTGTCGGTGCGTACCAGCAGCATCCCTTCTGTACTCAAATGAATCACCGCTGCAGAACCGGCAATGATCACAATCAGGCCCCAGTGGGTGAGGGCAAAGCCGATCTTTCGCGGGCCTCGCCAGGGGTAGCGGCTCAGGGTCGATAAAGCTAGGTTAATGGCCAGCAAAAACATTAGCCCGCCGAACCAGGCGCTCTTATAAATTTCTCGCTGAACAGTAGGTGAACCAACCCTTGATTCGTAAAAGGTTGCCCCGATTAAAATGACGGCGATCGCCACTAACAGGGGAACGGCCAAGCGAATTGAGCCCAAAAACCGCATGAGCTTGGATGGCATAGCAATCCCAAAGTAGTCAAAGTTTGTCCTTCAACTTCTATGGGTTTTCTGTTTTTTCAAAAGCAGCGCTTGATACAAAACAAAAGTCTTCTATTCAAAAAGATGGATTTTCTAATGCGATATTCGCATATTGCGTTTCCATTCGAGAAGTCATGTGAGTATCGCATAGCTCTAATGCAAATCCTGCCAAAAATCTACCCAAACCGTATTTTATTTAACAAAACGCCGGATGATCCTGCGGTTCTCTAAGGACGTAAGACGCCTGGGCTAACACAGTGTTTGGTGGGGAATGCATCTACCGGATGAGTGTTCTTTCAATAGTCTTGGTAAGCCTAACCCGGAAGTCCCTTTGTGGGTTCCAGGCTCTCCTTCAGCCCGAAACGGTGAAGAAATGCTCAGTGCCTTCTCAGTAGTTTTCCTACTGTTGCACTGCCGGTGGGGAATGCTTTCCCTTGCCATTAGCATCGATTTAGCCTTAAGGCAACGAGGATGAAAAACTAGTGCATTAGCTTTGATGATTTATCTTGCTTCACTGCTCTCACTACACTTGTTTTTGCAATTTTATTGCGCTATATAATTTCACGAACTGAATTTTAGGAATGCACGGCAAATGGTTGCAAACGTTAATGAAGCCAATCAGAATTCTGAGCTGAAGGTCGAGCTTTTGGAGCAAAGCTTTGAGAAAGTCAAGCCCCACGCTAACGAGTTCGTGACCAGCTTTTACGACAATCTTTTTACTGACTACCCTGCTGCTAAGCCGCTGTTTGCCCATAGCAATATGGCAGAGCAAGGTAAAAAGCTGCTGACCTCCTTGGTCTTTGTCGTTGAGAATCTTCGTCGCCCGGGCGAATTAGCCGGGGCGCTCAAAGGTCTAGGCGCTCGCCACGTCAAGTATGGTGCGCTGCCAGCCCACTACCCGCTGGTGGGCAAT
>JBCCAG010000031.1:0-14071 GCA_039814955.1 Cyanobacteria bacterium P01_A01_bin.135 | reverse complement strand
GTCTGAGAAGACGCCGGTGGCCGAGTTTCGCGACAAGTACGAGAGTGACCAGCTCATCCCCAACACCAACGTCACCCACCGCCGCTGGGTAGATATGGCCCTGCGCATCGAGGGCACCAACAAGAGTGTGGGCATCCACGCAGCGGGGGTGGTGATTTCGGCCCAGGTCTTGGACGAAATCGTGCCGCTGCAGCTCAACAAGGACAGCGACGGGGCGGTGACCCAGTACTCCATGGAGGACATCGAGTCCATGGGATTGCTAAAGATGGACTTCTTGGGGCTGAAGAATCTAACCACGATTCAAAAGACCGTGGACCTGGTGCAGGAAACCCGGCAGCAGGCAATCGACGTGGACCGGCTGCCGATGGACGACCCCGAGACCTATGGTCTCTTAGCGCGGGGAGACTTGGCGGGGGTGTTTCAGCTGGAATCCTCGGGCATGCGGCAGATTGTCCGGGACCTGAAGCCGTCGGGCTTGGAAGATATTTCATCTGTCCTAGCGCTATATCGCCCCGGACCGCTGGACGCGGGCCTGATTCCCAAGTTCATCAACCGCAAGCACGGGCGCGAGCTAATCGACTACCCCCACGAGATTTTGAAGCCGATCCTGAAAGAGACTTACGGCATCATGGTCTACCAGGAGCAGATCATGAAAATCGCCCAGGACATGGGGGGCTACTCGCTAGGGCAAGCGGACCTGCTGCGGCGGGCCATGGGCAAAAAGAAAATCTCCGAGATGGAGAAGCACCAGCCCATTTTTGTAGAAGGCTCCGAGAAAAACGGGGTGAAGAAGAAGGTGGCCGCCGACCTGTTTGAGCAGATGGTGGTGTTCGCCGAGTACTGCTTCAATAAGTCCCACTCCACGGCCTACGGCTACGTCACCTTCCAGACCGCGTACCTGAAGGCCAACTACCCGGTGGAATATATGGCCGCCCTGCTGACCGCCAACAGCGGCGACCAGGCCAAGGTGCAGCAGTACATCGGCAATGCGATCGCCATGGGCATTGAGGTGCTGCCGCCGGACGTGAACCGCTCGGGGGTGGACTTTACGCCGCTGCCCCACGAGAAGAAGCGGGCCATTTTGTTTGGGCTGTCGGCGGTGCGTAATGTTGGCTTAGGCGCGATCGAGGCAATTATTGCGGCGCGGAGTTCAGGATCGTTTGAATCGCTGGCGGACCTGTGCGATCGCGTCGATTCCCGCACGGTGAACCGCCGGGCATTGGAGGCGCTGATTCAGTCCGGAGCGATGGACGGGCTGGAGAAGAATCGCAACCAGCTCATGAATGACCTAGACCTAGTGCTGGACTGGGCTCAGGGCCGCGCTAAAGACCGGGAGATTGGCCAGGGCAACCTGTTTGACATGATGGGGGGCAGCGCGGATAGTGGGGCAGCCCCCACAGGCGGCTTTGAAACCGCGCCGAAAGCACCAACCGTGGCGGACTACCCGCCTCAGGAGAAGCTAAAGCTAGAGAAAGAGCTGTTGGGCTTCTATATCTCGGACCACCCCCTGAAGTCGGTGCAGCGCGCCGCTAAGGTACTGGCCCCCATCGACATTGCCGAGGCCCACGAATACCGCGATCGCGGGACGGTGAGTGCGATCGCCATGCTGAGCTTGGTGAAGCCGGTACAGACGAAGAAGGGGGCGCGGATGGCAATTGTAGAAGTAGAGGATCTGACAGGCAAAATTGACGGCGTGGTGTTTCCCCGTACCTTTGAGCGGGTGAGCGCACACATTGTGCCGGATACGCCGCTGATGCTGTGGGGCAAGGTGGACAACGGGAGGGATGAGAGCCTGCAGCTGATTATTGAAGATGCGGAGCCAGTGGAAGCGGTGCAGATGGTGATGGTGGAGATTGACCCACTGGCAGCGGGGGATATCGCTCAGCAGCACCGGTTGCGTAGTGTGCTTTTGCAGCACCGCCAGGACGATGCGCAAAATAAGGTTCCGGTGGTAGCAGTGATTGGGGGCGGGTCGCAGCGGCAGATGGTGCGGCTGGGGGCGCAGTTTTGCGTGATGGATACCCAGTCTACGGTGAATGAGCTGGTGAGTCAGGGGTTTGTGGCCAGGTCATCGGCGCTGTGTGTGCGGTGAGCTAGCGACTGTGCCAACGCGATCGCCTGGGAAAGATCATTGATCACATGTGCCACGTTGCTGGTTGCAGGGGCTGGCTCTAAATTGTGGGGTGCTGTGTGGCGATCGCCGCATCACATTTGAGTTTGCAGGAAAGGCATCAGCAAACTTTAGCGGAGTATAACGATTGGCAAGGGGCCGATATTTTCTCGGTTATTCTTTACTCAGCAGCTCCTGAATTTTTATCACCATGACTGACCCTGTGACGATGAAGAAGGCGGGGGAAATGGTGTCCTCGGCAGCGCTGGAGCAGGGGGGCGGGCAGGTTAGCCGGCTGTGGGGGCGGATTAAGCAGCCTTTTGCGGGGATAAGCGGGCGGAGAAGGCGATCGTTTTTGCAGCGCAATCTGTTTGACACCTCAATTAATCAACGGCTCGATTTCTCGCAAATGGAGTTTATTGACAAGGTACCGTGACCGCTGACGACGCACTTGCTGTTTTAGATACCGTAGAGCCCGCTCTTTCCTTAACAACGCTGCAGGAGGCCGTTTTTCGCGCTGCTTGGGACGGGCAGCGGTACTCGGTCATCGCCCGAGACACGGGCTACGATCCGGACTATATAAAATACGTGGGTAGCCAGCTCTGGCGATCGCTCTCGGTGGCCCTGGGAGAAAAGGTGACCAAAACCAGCCTGCGGGCTGTGCTACAGCGGCGGCAGCGGCAGCGGCCTGGGCCGGTCCGCTCGGATGCGGTGGATTGGGGAGAGGCCCCGGATTTAGCCCTGCTCTACGGGCGCGAGTCAGAACTAGCCACCCTTCAGCGGTGGGTTACCGGCGATCGCTGTCGGTTGGTGGTGCTGATAGGCATGGGCGGCACCGGGAAGACCGCCCTAGCGGCGGCACTGCTGCAGCGGATTGCGTGTCAAACCAGCGGCCGAGGCATCTGGCGCTCCCTGCGACAAGCACCGTCTCTATCAGACCTACTCACAGACCTGCTGTGGGCGTTGGACCCAGACTGGGGCAACTCCCGTAACCTAGGCAAGCAGCAGGCCCATCTGCTCAACTGTCTTTCGCGCGATCGTCATATCATTGTGCTCGACAACCTGGAATCCTTGCTGGAGCGCGGGGGGCAGGCGCAGTATCAGCCAGGATATGACGCCTACGGCGACTTCCTGCTTAAGCTGGCTAAGGTTTCCCACAGCAGCACCGTGGTGCTGACCACCCGATCGCTGCCCAAGTCGTTGGTTGATACCTTTGGAGAGCGGGCCCGCAGCTTTTCTGTAGAGGGCTTGAACAGTAGCGCTGGGCAACAGCTTATCCAGGCGTCGGGCGTAACCGCAGATGCCAACGAGGGTCAGGAACTGGTTACCCTCTGCAGCGGCAATCCCCTAGCGCTGCGGTTGACCATAGCCACGATTCACTCTCTTTTCGGCGGCCAGGCATCTGCCTTCTTGGCCCATGGGCCTGCCCCCGTCCCGAAGGTGCGCGACTTGGTGGTGCAGCAGCTGATGGCACTCGGTCCCCTGGCGCGCCAGGTGATGGTGTGGCTGGCAATTTACCGCGATCCAGCGGCCTTGGGCCAGCTCCAGCACGACTTGCTGCCGCCCCCACCTATGTCGCTGCTGCTAGAGGCGCTCCAAACGCTGCGCCACCGTAGCTTGATTGAGCCTGTAACAGCGGCGGAGCCGCGATACACCCAGCAGCCCGTGGTGATGGAGGCGGTGACCCAGTGGCTGATCCAGCAGAGCTGCGACGAGATTGTTGCCGGTCCGCCCGCCACAATATCCTCCGCTACAGCATCCTGTCTGCATCACTATCCCTTACTCTTGGTGACCGTTGCTGAACATGTGCAGGCCGCCCAGCGATCGCTCCTGCTGCGACCAGCAATTGCCCGGCTCCAGTACTGCCTCGGCGGCTTATCCCAGGTAGAGCAGAGGCTTCACCGCCTACTGAAAATGCCCCAGCCGGGCCATAGCTACGCCAAGGGCACGCTGCTAAATCTGCTGGGCGAGATGGGGGCGGACGTTGCTGGTCAAGATTTGTCAAACCAGTGCCTATGGCAAACGGACTTTCGCCATCTGGCCTGTCAGGACCTCTGTCTCCATGGGGCAGACCTGTCGCGCTGCCGGTTTATTCAACCGTTTGGGGAGGTGCTGGCCGTCGCCTACAGCGCTGACGGGAGCTATCTGGCCGCAGGGGATAGTCAATGCACCGTGAGGGTATGGGACGTGGCCCAAGGCCAGGTGATCTGGTGTTTTGAGGGACATCAGGGGTGGGTGGAGACGCTGATCTTTGATCCGACGCAACCCCGCCTCTTGAGCGGCAGCAACGACTGGACCGTGAAGGTGTGGGACACCGACCACGGGGCCTGCGTCGCCTCCCTGCGCGGCCACACTGCCTGGGTCTTGTGCGTGGCTGTCAGCCCCGATGGCGGCTATGGGGCCAGCAGCAGCACCGATGGCACCATTCGCCTGTGGAATCTGGACAACTATTCCTGTGAGCAAGTGCTCAGGGGGCATAGCGCCGACGTGCGGGCGATCGCCTTCACTGCCGATGGGCAGCAGCTCATCAGCGGCGGCGATGATGGTACGATTCGCCTATGGGATTTGGCAACGGGCAGTGGGCGCATCCTAGCGGTGGTTGACGCCACTCGCGTTCTGGCTCTGGCCATTAGCCCTGATGGGAATTGGGTGGCGGCGGGCTGCGCTGACGGCACGCTGCGGGTTTGGAATGGGGCGCTGTTGCAGGCGCGCTCTCCACGGGTGCTCTCTGGCCATTCCCGTCAGATTGAAGCCCTCTGCTTCTGCCCCTCCTCAACGGCCCAGGTAGCCACCGCCAGTCTCGACGGCACGGTGCGCCTGTGGGACCTCAGCCAGGGCGTGTGTCAGGGGGTTCTGCAGGGTCACGATAATTGGGTAATGGCGATCGCCGCGAGCCCCCGTGGGCAGCTAGCCAGCGGCAGCACCGACCAAACGATCCGCCTGTGGCATAGTAGGACGCGCCGCTGTGACGCTGTGCTGCAAGGGTACACCAGCACTGTGATTGGCCTAGCCGCCCACCCCCATCACCCCTGGGTTGCCAGCGCCGGACGGGATGGTGTGGTGCGCCTGTGGGATTTGGCGGCGCGCCGCTGCATCCGCAGCTTCCTTGGCCATGGGAACCAAGTGTGGCGACTCGCCTTCAACCCCAGCGGCACCCTGCTTGCCTCCGGCAGCGTCGATGCAACCATTCGCCTTTGGGAGCTGGAGACGGACCGCTGTCAGCGCACCCTCGTCAATCGGATTCCTTGGGTATTTGGGCTGGCTTTTGATGCCACCGGCACCCAGGTGTTCACCACCGGCCAGTCGGTGGCGGCCCCCATCCCCTGCATCCAGCGCTGGGTCGCAGCCACCGGGGAGCCTTTGCCCGACCTGCAGGTTTTCCCTAAGGCACAGACGGACCGTCCCCGCAGCCTGCGCGCCTTGGCCGTCAGCACCGATGGCCGGGTGGCCTGCGGCGGCAGCGAGGGCAATATCACAGTCTGGTGCCCGACCACCGGAGACTGCCTGGCGGACTACCGCGGCCACACCGCCCACGTCGAAGTCGCTGCCTTTAGCCCCGACAGCCAATGGCTCGCCAGCGCCGGCGGCGATCGCACTATTCGGCTATGGCACTGGCCCAGCGGCAACTGCCGTGTCCTCACGGGCCACAGCGGTCAGATCCGCGCCCTGATCTTTTTATCTACCACCTGCCTTGTCAGCGCTAGCAATGACGGCACCTTGCGCCGTTGGGATTTAGCATCGGGCATTCACCAGGTGCTCACTGGGCACAAGCGGGGCGTTTACGGGCTGACCACGGCCACCCTACCCCAAGAAGACGGGACGACCCTCCCTATCCTGGTCAGCGGCGGACTAGACGGCACCATCCGGCTCTGGCACGGCCTGACAGGAAACTGTCTGGGCGTATTGCCCATGCCTGGCCCCTATGCGGGTATGGCGATCGCCGGGGCCGTTGGGATATCTGACGCTCAGCGGGACGCGCTGGTGACCCTAGGAGCCGTGGGATAAATAGGAGTTGGAGGGGCGGGGAGAAAGTGATCACCTTTTCTTACCGACAGCCCGCTGGCCAGTCTTTAGAATCGGTGATTGCTTATCAATTAACTCGCTGATCGTCACATTTCCCATGACCAATTTTGAGACCTTGGCCCGCGCCCACCAAGGGGACCCCGCCGCGATCGCCGCCCTCCTGACCAGGGCGCTTCAGGCCCGTGGCATCACCGTGAAGGCCAATCGTACGGAACAAGCGCTGCAGCTCCTGCTGGTCGCCGCCCAAGCTCCTGAGCAAGCCTCTGCCATTGCCGCCCTGCAGCCGCGACTGCAGGCCCTAAAGCTGCCCAGCCAGCAGGTTATCGTATATGGGCGACGGGCAGCGTCGCCGGTCCCCGCCTGGACGCAGACCTTGTCGCTGGTGTCTGGCCCTCAGCCCGAGGCTGCCGAAGTTGACACGTCCGGGCGTGACGCCGAGCTTGGGGGCAAGCCCAAACCGGTCAAGGCCAAGACCGGCGGCCCTAAGCAGATCAACCCTGGCGCAACGTCCCCTCAGCGATCGCGGTCGACTCAGGGTCGGAGGCGTCCGCCTTGCCCCCGCAGCTTTTTAATTCCCTCTATTCTCGCAACGTTCCTAGCGTTTCCGGTCACGGGCCTAATTGCCCTGCTGTTTTCTCTGCAGGTGGAGCAGCGCTACCGAGCCGGGGACGATGCTGGGGCGAAATCTGCCTCCAACCGGGCCAAAAACTTCTGCTGGATCAGCGTTGGTATTGTGGGCAGTCTCTACGCCCTACTGCTGCTGCTGTGGGGGGGAGCGATTTTGATGCAGGCCTCCCGTCCGGTGAGACCGACCCGGTCATCGGTGCAGTCGTCGCAGGCGCTGACGTTCATGGGGTCGATGATCCGCGCCCAAGTCGCCTACTACCGGGAAAACCGCCGCTTTGCTGGCGACGCCGACGCGCTGGGTTTGGGGCTATCTCTCAGTGGGGGGTATCGCTATGAGGTGCTAGAGATTGCCCCTGAGCAAGTGATGATGGCCGCTGACCCGGATAACCAGACCTTGAGCGCCTATCGGGGCGCCATCTTCCTGACCGCTGACGGGCAGTTTCACTACGGCATCTGCCGCACCGACTCCGCTACGCCCCCCGTCTCCCCCACCTTCAGGGCGGGCATTATGGGCTGTGACGCCCCGGCAACGCTGCTGGGAGAAGACACAGCGTCCATCTCGCCCTAACGGCACCAGGCCTCCCATGACAAATCCTACCCTCACACGCGCTCGCGCAGGCGACCCTGCTGCCATTGCTGCGCTGATTAACCGGCAGCTACAGCCCAAGGGAATTCGCGTCCGCGGCGATCGCGACGGCGATCATCTAACCTTGACCCTGATAGCTGCCGAGTCCCCGACGGCTGAAGCCGTTATGGCCTTCTTACAGCGGGGACTCGCCCGACTTTCCCCCCAGGGCATCCAGACCGCAGCGGTGATTGCCCAATCTCCCACCAGGCAGACCTACTGGCGGCAGCCACTTCCCCTTAGGTCATCCCCCCCGCCAAAGGCCGCCCCGCCGGACCACCCTGACGCGGATGCCATTACCGCCCGCATCAATCAGGCGATCGCCCCCAAAAATGTGACGGCCCAAACGTTGACCACAGGCAACCGGCTGATGGTGCTGCTGCAGGCGGTGAGCTGCCCCGATCAAGGGACGATGATGACCCTGCTGGCCCGCTCCCTGCCGCCGCTGACCCCTACCATCAAGCGCGTTACCGTCTTTGGGCAACAGCAGGGTGGCGATTTCCCGGACTGGACAGCAGACTTGCCAATCCCCGAAACGCCACCACCATCAAAACCGGCCATCTCCCCCGCAAAGCCATCCCAGAAACCGGCTGAGAACGGGACATTTGCTCTAGAGTTGGGGGCCAGTCGGTATGATCTTCCTGCTAATGCCGTGCTTGTAGTCACGGGGGTGTTGGCGCTGCTGATTTGGCAGGGCAGTGGTCCGGTGGGGGTCAGCTTAGCCGGGCTTGTGGCCCTCCTTCCAGCCGCGATCGCCAGCCGTCGGGGCCGTCCGTTTTTATCCTGGTACTGCTATGGCTTCATTTTCTTCCTGGGGGCGCTCGTTCTGGCGCTATTGCTCTCCCCGACCCCTAAGCCTGACTTCAGCGGGCAGTCGTTGCAGAACCGCTCCTTTCGCGGGCAATTTCTTAAAGGCGTCAGCTTTCGCAACGCTAACCTAGATGGGGCCGACTTTAGCAGCGCCGTGCTCTCAGGAGCCACCTTCGAGGGCGCTAGCGGGGTTGGCGCCTGCTTCAATCGCGCTACCCTCAGCGGCACTAACTTTAGCGGCGCTACTCTCAAGCAAGCCAGCTTTGACGCCGCCCGCACCGGCCCTGCCCGCCGTTCCATCGGCCCATTACTCAGCCAGATTCCTCTCTCTCTATGGGCGATTATTACCATCGGGGGTATCCTTCTATTTGTGAGTAGCCTGGTCCCCGGCGCCAGGTTTTTCGCCATCGGTCGCCTATTCTTGCCGGTGCTGCTGCTTTCGCTGGCAGGGCTAGCGGCGGTGGCCTGGGGCACGGTAGCCTGGTGGCAACTGTACTACCAGCGACCGCAATATGGGCAGTGGATATTGTTGGCTGCTGCGGTCCTACCGGCGCTACTATGCTTAGCCAAGCCGCGCCCAGCCACAATCACAGTGGTTGTATTAGCCGCCCTAGTCGCCTTTAGCGGACGCATTGTCTGGTTAGTTCGCCAGCAGCGTTGGCGATGCCTGTGGCCCTGGATGGGCGCTCTACTGGGCGTCAGCGTTGATGAGCTTATGCCAGTGCTGGTCACAGCAGCGCTGCCGGCATGGGGCCTGTTTTTTCTACTCTGGGGCAGCGGGGCAATTACTGGGCGGATAGCTAGAGCTTGGACAGAAGAGGGAATGCTGCGCTTTGTTGGCGCTGACCTGACGGATGCTACCTTCAAGCGCGCCACTTTGCATCAAGTGGACTTTAGGCAGACGAGCCTGCCACCTGATGTGCTGACGACCGCAACTGTCAGACAAGCATTTTTTTCAAAAAATCTTCGCCAGGCAGTAGAAGAGTAGTTGCAGCGAGATGGGTGGCTGCAGCGAGCCGCATGGCACTTCCAAACCGAGGGAAGCAGCAACTTGACTCGCAAACTTACGGAGTGCCCGCTTAAACTTCAGTGCGACAACCAGCGCTCGCACTGAGCCTACAGTATCTGACGAAATTCAGCGATCGCCCTCGCAGCCGATTGGAACCGGTACTACCCAGCCCAAAACCAGCCAAACTCTACTGCGTATTGGCAGCGATCGCCCCCGCGCCAAATCTATAGAATCTGCGACAAGAACTTCTTCGAGCGCTCCTCCTGCGGATTGTTAAAGAACGCTTCCGGCTTCGCATCCTCCACCAGAACGCCCCCATCCATTAGCACCACCCGGTCAGCCACCTCGCGGGCAAAGCCCACCTCATGGGTCACCACCACCATGGTCATCCCTTCGTCGGCCAGGCCCCGCATTACGTCCAGCACCTCCCGCACCATCTCCGGGTCTAGGGCTGAGGTGGGCTCGTCAAACAGCATCACCTTCGGCTTCATCGCCAGCGCTCGGGCGATCGCCACCCGCTGCTGCTGACCGCCGGAGAGCTGCCCGGGGAACTTCTTGGCCTGCTCCAAAATGCCGACCCGCTCCAGCAGGCGCATGGCCTCCTCTTCAGCTTTGGCCTTATTCCAATGCCGCACCCAGATCGGGGCTAGGGTCACATTCTTGAGCACCGTTAGGTGAGGGAACAGGTTGAACTGCTGGAAAACCATCCCCACCTCGCGGCGGATGGACTCGATGTCTTTGAGGTCGTGGGAAATCTTGACGCCATCGATGACGATGCTGCCCTTCTGGTAGGTTTCTAGGGCATTAAAGGTGCGGATAAAGGTGGACTTACCGGAACCCGATGGCCCCATGACCACTACCACCTCGCCCTTATTGACGGTGAGGTCCACCCCTTTGAGGACGTGAAACGTGCCGTACCACTTCTCGACGCCCGTAGCGACAATTACGGGGTCGCCGCTGCCGTTTTGGGCCGCTGTGGGGTCAGTGTAGGTTTCAGATACAGCCATTGGAATCTCCTTACTCTTAGTCAACGGTGGGTGTCTTAATTTATACGAATGACGGATGCGATTAAATGCCTAGGGCTCGTAAACCGGGTTGAGCTCGCTAATGCCCTGTGTTGAACTGCTCCTCGATGCGGCGGCTGCCCAGGGACATGGCGTAGCAGAAGAACCAGTAGATGACGCCGATGAAGAGATACACCTCAGCATAGCGCCCCAGATAGCTGGGGTTAGCCAGCACCGACTGGCTAATGCCCAGCAGCTCAATTAGGCCTAGGGTCGCTAGCAGGGTGGTGTCCTGAAATAGACTGATGAACTGGCCTACGATAGCCGGAATGGCGATTTTCAGCGCCTGGGGCAGCACGATGAAGGCCACCGTCAAGGGCTTGTTTAAGCCTAGAGAGACCGCAGCCTCCGTTTGGCCTCTGGGCACTGACTGCAGGCCCGCCCGCACGTTCTCCGCGAGGTAGGCGGAGCTGAACAGAGTGAGGGCAATTACCGCCCGAATAATCCGGTCTGGGCGCAGGCCTTCCGGCAGGAACAGGGGAATCATCACCTGGCCCATAAACAGAATGGCGATTAGCGGGGTGCCCCGCACCAGCTCAATGTAGGCTACCGACAGCCCGCGGACGATGGGCAGATCGCTGCGCCGCCCCAGGGCCAGAATCACCCCGATGGGAAAGCAGAGGGCAATGCCGGTTACCGCCAGCAGCAGGGTCAACACCAGGCCGCCCCAGTCGTTGCTGCGCACCTCCTCAATGCCGAGACCACCGCCAATCAGCCACAGGGCCACAATGTAGGACAAGAACCAGGCCAGGGGGAGCCACTGCGCTATGCCGGGCGACTTTTGAGTCACGCTGCGGGCAATATAGGCGGCAGCGACCGCCACGGCAATCAGCCCAATTAATATGGCGGCGGCGAAGGGCGTAATCAAAAATGCCGGGGCATCCTCGGGTCGCGGCAGGGCAGGAATAATAATTAAAGCGGCGATCGCAATACCGAGCCCAATCAGCATCGGCCGCGTCATCAGGCTGGCAGCGTTGCGGGTTAAGGTGCCCCAGCTCACCCCTGCTAGGGCCAGCACCACGCCGAATAGGGTCCATATGCGCCAGTGCATATCGCGGGGATAGAGGCCAGTCATGAACAGGCCTAAGTTGTTGGGAATCACCTGCCACTGGGCGGAGGTAAAGGCCCAGCTGAGTAAGCTCCAAAAGGCGATCGCCAGCACCGCCACCACGACGATGGTGAGCAAGGTATTGAACCAGCTGCTGAACAGGTTTTCTTTTAGCCACTCCGCCGGTCCGGGGCCCGAAGACTTAGGCGGCGCGGAAGCGACCTTATCAGGGGTTGTTGTGGTCATGGCTTAGCGCTCCTTCAGTTGGACAGCGGAGTTGAGTTGGTTCATAGTGACGGAGATTAAGAGGCACAGCAGCAGGTAGGTGCCAATCAGGATGAGAAACACCTCCACCGGCCTACCCGTTTGGTTGTAGGTGGTATTGGCCACGGAGTACAGCTCCGGGTACCCCACCGCAAAGGCCAGACTGGAGTTCTTGGTGAGGTTCATGTATTCGCTGTTCAAAGGCGGGATGATCACCCTCAGCGCCTGGGGAAATACCACCAGCCGCATAGCCATATCGGAAGGTAACCCCAGCGAGCGCGCCGCTTCCCACTGACCTTTAGACACCGACTGAATACCACCTCGGACAATCTCGGCGATGAATGCCCCGGTATAGAACACCAGCGCCGTTACCGCCGCCGCGTACTCCACCGACAGCCGCAGACCGCCCGCCGCGCCGCCGTTATCCCCCGCTGTTGGGGTCTGCCAGCCCAGGCCAAAGGCTAGTAGCACTAGGGCTAAGCCCACAAACACCCACATGCTGATTCCCAAGGTCTTGGCCTTGTCAGATATGCCGTGTTCCACAATCTCTTTGATGCGCCAGCGCCACATCACCACCGCCAGCACTAAAGCTAGGGCAATCACCGGCAGCCAAGCCCCGTGGCCCAGATTGAAACCTTCCGCGCTGCCGTCAACTAGGTAACCCACACCGCGAACAATCAGCCATAGCTCGGCTAGGCCGACCACCACAGCTACCAGCCCCGTTACCACCCGCTTCGCCAGACCGGTGGTGTCCAAATGGGGCCGCATCACGTCGCTGACCAGCTTCCACAATAGGCCACCCAGCAAGAGCGATAGCACCAGGAGCACCAGGCCAAACCAGTTGGAGTCGCTTAGAGATGGCCCCGGTAGGTAAACCCCTCGCTTGTTGGCAATCACTAGCCCCAGATTGAGCTGATCTTCCGGGGCGGGGACTTTAGAGAAGACGGCGAAATACCAAAAGAACAGCTGTAGCAGCAGCGGGATGTTGCGAATCAGGCCCACATAGGCCCGGCTAATCTTGTAAACGAGCCAGTTATCCGAGAAGCTGGCCACCCCTGCCAAAATGCCGACGATGGTGGTCAGGGCAATGGCCACGGCGATCGCCCTGACGGAGTTGATCAGGCCCACCACCAATACTTTCAAGTAGGGGTCCTGGCGCTCTAGGTTAAGCAGCGTTTCGCCGACGCTAAAGCCGGAAGAATTCTCCAAGAAGGAGAACCCGAAGTTGATGCCCTGGCGGGCCATGTTCCGCGTCAGGTTGGTGGCTAGGATAAAGAGGATAGTGCCGACCACCGCCAGCGTGATGACTTGAAAGGCAAGTTTCCAAAAGCGTTCGTCCCGTAAAAACGAGCCTTTCTTTTCTGAGGGACTACTGGTCATGTTGTGGATTCAATTACGGTAAAAGCGTCACCAAGCAGCTCACCCTGCACGTCTGATGCGAGCGGCGATGACGCGGATACGGAAAACCGTACCACTAGTTAACGACATCCTGCACTATTGAGGCGATCGCCGATGTCATCTTCGTAACGTAATTTATTGCGGTGCAGACAATTCGTAAGAAAACCGTCCTGCAGTTAGAGTTTGGTTGCGGCTATAGGTCTGTGGAACCATCAGGTCCACGAACTCGCGAGGTCGCATAGCGTATGTATTTAACGTCTCGGTAAAACCCCCTCTAGCTCCCCTACGCCCTTTGGGCAGGCTACGCCAAAGCGAAGGGGGAGAACTATGCTTCCCTCATTTGCTTTCGCGCAGCGCGTCCGGAGGACGCAGGGGAAGTAAGGAGGGTAAAGCCGAGGCGTGGCACAGGTTTCCACGATAGCCAAACAGGTGGCGCATAGCTATGCGCCACCTGAATCGATATAGGGCAAATTGGCTATATGCCCTCGTATGCAGCGTTTAGCGGAACGGCGGCGAATACAGCAGACCACCGTCGGTCCACAGCGCGTTCTGGCCCCGCTCTAGGTTGAACTGGGAATCTTCCCCTAGGTTACGGGCGTAGATTTCGCCGTAGTTGCCCACGTGGCGAATCACCCGCTGGGCAAAGTCGTTGCTGATGCCCAGGCCTTCGCCCAGTTCGCCCTCTGCGCCAATGAAGCGCAGCACGTTGGGGTCTTCGCTGCTAGAGGCCTCTTCGATGTTGTCCTGGCTGAGCTCTAGCTCCTCCGCCTCAATGGTGGCAAAGGTCACCCACTTGACCACGTCAAACATGCCGGAATCGTTGTTGATGGTCACCGGACCCAGGGGCTCCTTGGACATGGTGACATCCAGGAGGGTGTGGGCGTCAGGGTCGGGCAGGGTAGAGCGGCGGGCAATGAGCTGGGACTTATCGGAGGTCATGCCCTCGCAGCGGCCCTCAGAGTAGGCAGCATAGGCGGCGTTGGCGTCTTGGAAGACAACGGGCTCAAAATCTACGCCCAGCTTGCTCATTTGGTCAGTGAGGTTGAGCTCGGTGGTGGTGCCGGTCTCAACGCAGACAGACCGGCCGGCGAAG
>JBCCAG010000377.1:0-4531 GCA_039814955.1 Cyanobacteria bacterium P01_A01_bin.135 | reverse complement strand
GCCTCAGCAGCTCATCACACCGCCATTGATTAAAATTTAGACGAAAGCGCCCTACAGACGCCAACGGCTTCCTCAAGGCCACCCATAATCCAATCCCCCCGTTTAGCGGATAAAGACTCCGTCGATAAACCAGTCGTGAAGCGGTCAACGTAGCAACCCATCTTTGGCCTCTGCAAGCTTATTCTTCGTAGGCCCCGTGCTCTAATGTCCCGTCTGACGTCACGAAGAAGCGCGTAGACTTACTTGAAACGCCCATGTAACCTCCGTAGCTTACAGATTCAAGGCCGACCCCTATGGATTCACGACACAGTTTAATTCCTGCTCCAGGAGAGGTATAGACAACTAATCGCGTCTGGTCAACGACAGATACAGAATCCGGTAGCTCACCACAAATCCAAAGTTTGTCATATCGGTCTTCGATAACGCGTGTTGCGCGGCCATATCGGAATTCAAACCTCGTCAATTCATATGCTTCCCCTTCAAGGTCCGTGCTAATTTGGTCTACGCTGCTGCAGCTTTTGGCCGTCGTGCGGCAAGGGGCATAAGTAGCACATCCGTAGTTAGGAAAAACAAAAACGCTAAGCTCAACAATAGCAATCATTACCAGTCGCGACGGCAAGAACCAACGACTACTCAAGACTGTAGGTTTTTCAATCATTTGAGTCATCAGCCGGTCTCACCTCGGTTAAACTGGTGAAGCATTGCACGTAGCTTAGACATCTGTGCATCCTTCTTGAGAGGAATGTCTGATATGGAAGCAGCCAAGATAATTCTACTCTACAACTTGGTCAGGCGCGACTTTCAAGGAGAAAATCTCAGCCATCAGAGTTTTGAAGGGCAAGATCTATCGGGAGCCGACTTCAGTAATGCTGACATTCGCAGCACAAACTTCACTAACGCCGTCTTAGTAGGTGCAAATTTTACCAAGGCTAAAGCAGGGCTAAAAAGCTATCAAGATGCAAGACTCGCTGCGCTATTGCTGATTGCAATATCATGTTCCATTATGTTTTTCCCTGTGCCGTCAATCCTCTCGTTTAATATAGAGGCCTGGTGGGATCTTTCAACCAATTCACCGGGCCAGATTCCAATAGAAATACTTCCGCTTCATTCAGAAGCGTTGTTCGTTTGGTTTATTGCTATAGCGCTAAGTGTTTTAGTCACGGCAGTTTCAATAAGCTTTTTAGTAGATATAGCTGCTGATTCGACCATAGATCATACAACATTCAATGCTGCGGAATTTCGTGTTTTCGCAGCATTTATTTCAGCGCTGTTTACGGTAAGTCTTTTGGTACACCCTTTGATCATAATGTGGCTGTCTATAGATGGAGTAGTTGATTTATTTTTGCCTATACTTTTGACCGCCCTTCTGGCTCTCATGCTGGCGGCTATTTGCACCATAATATGGCAGTTCTTACAATATTCGAAAAGGCGAAATCCCGACTCTAGTCGCGTTAATGATGTTATGAAAATGCTCTTGGCGGCAAGCGTATTAACGTTGGGGCTTGGTTTGGTCGTCGCAGCTTTAGTGACGTTGGCCTCAGTCTTTACAATCACTATTAGTCGCTTTATAGGATGGCTTTTGATGCCCAACGAGAGACAAAAATCAAAGCACTATAGCGCTTTTGGCGTTTTTGTATCTTCTATGATTATCGCTGCAGTATTATTAGCCTTCTTTGGATTATTTTACCCTGACTTTCTTGAGCTACAGGGAGTCTTTGCCGTTTTTCAGTCCGACTACTCAGCGATCGCGACCTTTGGCATCGTGCTTACGGTGATGCTGGTAATCACCTACCCTGATTGGAATAGTCTACGCCGCAGTAAACGCGTGAGCCTGCTCCGCTCGCTAGCCACCACCTTTGCCACCATCGGCGGCACTAGCTTCAGGGGCGCTGACTTGACGGACGCCGATTTTACAGAGGCAGATCTAAGAGGCAGCGACTTTCGGCACGCCTGTTTAGCGCGTACTCACTGGGGAGGAGCAAAGTACTTAAGCTGGGCGCGATCGAATGAGACTTTAGGGTACAGGCCTCATCTAAACCCACCACTTTAGAAGAGTTGCTTACCCTGTCAGAAACCAAACCTGGCAGCGAATGCATCACTTGTCTATCTACTGAGTCCCTACCGGCGGCTCTGGGGATGGGTTGAGCAGCTTCGCCCCAAGCCACACTAGCAAAGTAACCAACACCACTGCCACCGCGATCGCCAGCAGCGGCGCCGCCAGAGCCAGCAGCGACAGGGCCAACGCTCCCACCAGCTCCGCGATCGCCACCAAAAAATTCGCCAGCCCCCCGGTCGTCGCCGTAGAAACCAAGCGGGTAAAGCCATTCAGCCCCTTCACCGTCGCCGCCGCGCCGCCCCCCGCCACAATCGCTAGCCCCCACTGGGCAAACGGGTCGAGTTGATTCGTCGCTAGCCCCATCAGCAGCGTGCCGGCCACCGCCGCCAGCGGCAGCGCCACCGTGTCCACCGCGTTATCCAACCAGGGCACGCTGTACACCAGCAGCTCTACCACCAGCGCCAGGCTGAGGCCAATCAGCGCCGTCTGGCTATCCAGCCACTGCATATTCTCGTTCAGCGGTAGGTGGCCGAACACCGCCGCCACACTCAGGGCCCAAAAGGGCACCACCACCCGAAACCCAGCCGCAACGCCTAGCCCCAAGCCCAAGCCGATACTCTCTAGCAGCGCTAAGTTCATGTGCAGCCTCTCAAATTGAAGTCATTTCGTTGCCCATCACCCCAAGTGTATCGACCGCGATCGCCAACCGCTGCTCCCGCAAGGCTAATTTCAGTGCTTCAGCAAAGATTTGGAGTAAAGCCCTAGGGCTGGTCTCCTATGCTTAGCTTCCAACCCGTTACGCAAAGGATAACCCCAGAAATAGAACTTGGTGTTTCATGGGGAAAAGGCTTGACTTCGAGCGCGCTCTAACTTTTAGGCTACAGCTATGGAACCAGACCTCACCATTCAGCAAGTTGCCGCCGCCACCGGACTCAGCGTTCACACCCTGCGCTACTACGAGCGCTGCAGCCTAATTGCCGCTGTCACCCGCGCCGCCAACGGCCACCGCCGCTACTCCGCCCAAGACATCCGCTGGGTTGAATTTCTCACCCGGCTGCGCCGCACCGGCATGCCCATTCGCCAAATGCAGCAGTACGCTGCGCTAGTGCGGCAGCACCCCAACGGCGTGCAGGAGCGGCGGCAGCTTTTAGAAGCGCATCGGCGGGCGATCGCTGCGCAAATTGCTGAACTCCAGGACAACCTGGCGGTGATTGACTGGAAAATCCAGCACTACAGCGATATTGAGGCCAACGCCAATGGACTATTCAACGCCCCATCCACCCCCCAATCTGCCCAGTGACCGCTACCGGCGCGGCTGGCAGCAGCTGCAGCAAATTGACGGCCACGCCGGGGAGCAGGTGATTGCCAGCCTACAGGACATCGCCCCCGACCTAGCCCGCTACGTGATTGAGTTTCCCTTTGGCGACATCTACTCGCGACCAGGGCTCGACCTCAAGTCGCGGGAAGTAGCGACAGTGGCGGCGCTCACCGCCATGGGCAACGCCCAGCCCCAGCTCAAAGTCCATATCCAGGCCGCCCTCAACGTGGGCTGCACTCAGGCGGAAATTGTCGAAGTAATCATGCAAATGGCCGTCTACGCCGGCTTTCCAGCGGCGCTCAACGGCATCACAGCAGCAAAGGAGGTGTTTAGCGATGCAAATGCGTAACTTGGGTCAACTATCTGTTTCTGCCATTGGGCTTGGCTGCATGGGCATGTCTGAGTTTTACAGCGGGCGGGCTGAGGCTGAGGCGATCGCTACACAGATATGAGCCAACCGCTAAGCGCGGCTTTCCGTAGGACCGACTCTGCTTTTGCGAAGCAGAGACCAAGAGCGGCCAAATCAAGGGCATTTTCGATTGCGCTGGCCCAGTTGCTCGGTGACAATGCAGTATAGCTGCCGTCACAATGTGTGCGCCGCGGCTACATTGCAGTGCTACAAAACCCATGACCGCAACGGCCACCGCGATCGCGCCCACCCCCTGGATTCGCCAATATCTGATTCCTCTGGGCTTCCTGCCCATTCTCATCGCCGTTCTTGGCGCAGACTCCATCCAGCTTGCTGGGCTAGGCTACCAAACCCAGTGGCTGGCTAACCTGCTGGCGATCGCCTATTTCTGCCTCATGCTGTGGGGGCTGTGGCCCCAGGAGCGCTGGGTAGCGATCGCCTTTGTGCCGTTCTCGGCGGTGGCGGAATATCTGTTCAGTCAGGTGCTAGAGCTATATCTGTACCGCCTGGGGATAGTGCCCCTGTATGTGCCCTTTGGCCATGCCATTTTGTTCAGCACCGGGCTGGTGCTCACCGATCTAATCGGGGCACGGCGGCAGGCCCTGCGCTGGGGGCTACTCACCTTCCACCTGCTGCTGTTTACCGTCGCGATCGCCCTGTGGCAGGACGGGCTTAGCGCTCTGCTCGCTCTGATTTTTGCCTGGATTGTGCAGCGCAAGGGCGTACGCCTGCTGTACGGCGTCATGGG
>JBCCAG010000433.1:0-4108 GCA_039814955.1 Cyanobacteria bacterium P01_A01_bin.135 | reverse complement strand
GGTTTTGAGGGCGGGGGGCTGGGCGGCAGCGGCGAAAAGCTGGGTCATTCCCTGGTAAGAAAAGCCGTACATGCCCACCGCCCCGCTGCTTTGGGGCAAAGCAGCGGCCCAGCTTACCGTTTCGGCCCCGTCCTGCACCTCGTGGGAAAACAGGTCAAATTCGCCGCCAGAGCTGCCCCGCCCCCGCACATCCTGAATGACGACGATGTAACCATGGGCGGCGTACCAGCGGGGATGGGCATAGACCACCGTGGAGGCGATCGCCCGGCCGTAGGGCTGCCGCATTAGCAGTACCGGGAAGTCCCCGACCGCATCGGGGGTATAGATATCGGCATCCAGGCGGACGCCATCTTGAGTGAGCAGCGACTGGGTTACCTGCTTGACCGGCAGCATATTGGCCACGGCCTATCAGCTTACCAGGGCATCGGTGCGGCGCAGCACCTTGAGGTCTTCCGCGTCCAGCTCCACCGGCGTGCCGCTGCGGATTAGCTCGGCAAAGTCTTCG
Source organism: Cyanobacteria bacterium P01_A01_bin.135 (assembly GCA_039814955.1). Taxonomy (GTDB): domain Bacteria; phylum Cyanobacteriota; class Cyanobacteriia; order CAKZMO01; family CAKZMO01; genus JBCCAG01. Next base: position 3,603 of record JBCCAG010000433.1, on the reverse strand, counting down.
TTGGGCACCATAATGCACAGGGCATAGAGACGGGTCTGGCCAGTGTTGCGAATCACGTGAATCCCCTGGGGCGGCACCAGCAGGCTGTCCCCTGCTTGAATCGCAACGGTCTTGCCGTCGCAACTGGCTTCTCCCTCCCCTTTGAGGATAAAAAACATCTCCACCGCTAGGTTGTGGCGGTTGGGCGGAGTTTGTCCGCCCACCTCAAAAATCTCCACGCAGTAGGTCAGGGAGACATTAGCGCTGTTAGGGTCAAAGACAATAGCCAGGCGGTTGCTGTCTTGGGGGCTGATGCGAAACGCTTGGTAATCTTGCGGGCCTTTAAACAGAGGGATGACGCATTTCTCAGTCGGGGTCAGGGTGGCAGATCCCATGGTGGCTCCTAATTGTGATAGCGGCTAGGTGAATATCTACTGAGCATTTGACCCACCGCAGGCGGGCAACCCCAGGAATGAAGCGCGACGCTTCATTGAAAGTGAGTATCTGTGGCTTTCCCTCCAATACACCAGATAGATCCCGCTCTTGACCATAACTTTTAGGAAAGGTTTAGACTCCGCCGCCTTTTTGCTAAGAACGCCACCCCCAAGTACCAGGGCTACACCAGTTCTGCCGTCACCTCAGGCAAAGCGGCGGCGATCGCCCCGGAGGTGGTCACAAACCCAAAGCACTGATTGACGTTATAAACCGTCGCCTTAAAGCAATAGTCCGGGGAAGTGGTGGCGGTGCAGTCCTTGATCAAGATGCAGTCGTAGCCGTGGAAGTTGGCGTCCTGCAGGGTCGCCATCACGCATTGGTCAGCATTGACGCCGGCAAACAGCAGGGTAGTTTTTCCTAAATTGCGCAAGATACTGTCCAACGGCGTATCCCAAAAGCCGCTCATGCGGTACTTATCCACGCGGATGTCAACGGGGTTGGGGATCAGCCCATCCACAACCGCAGCACCCCAGCTCTCCTTGGTGAGCACCGGCGCGTTGCGGGGTGGCAGCGGCTCGGCTAAGCCAATGCCGGCTCCGGTGGGGTTGTACACATGGCGCAGCCCAGCGCTAATATTCAGCAGGTCGGGGCGGTTGCCCCAGTTGAGCCACAGCACCGGTACCTTGGCGCGGCGCAGATGGGGCAGGAGCCAAGCAATGGGGGCAATAGGAGACTGAGCGGGGGTGACGTCAATACCAATATGGGCCAGCCAGCCGTCCGGGTGGCAGAAGTCGTTCTGCATATCGATCACAAGGATGATGGCCTTGGCCAAATCTAGGGTGACGGCCTTTGTGTCGGTGGCGATGGTAACGGGCTGCGGCGGAATTGGCGATCGCGTGATGTCGGCGCTGTCGGCGCTGACGACCCAAGCATTGGGAGGAACACCTAGGAGGTGGGCCGGTTGAGACATAAGGGGTTGTGGGTGCTACGTGGTTAGTTAATTATGGCGCTCCTTTCATAGGAGGCTAAGGGTGACCGCCAGAACTCACCCTCAGGGCTCGCTATTCTATTCCATAGGGAGGATTACAAAAAGCTTTTAATTGGCTCGGGTCGCGCACAGGTGGTATAAAGAGTCAGCCATACCTCACATAACTATTCATCTGCAGCTTACGCCGCTGAATTTTTCTCAGTTTGACCAATCTTAGGGTACCAATTCGCTAGCCTTTGAGGATCTACCGATGCCGAACCTAGATGTGATCTGGGTCATTTTTTGCGCCATTCTTGTCAGCACTATGCAGGCAGGATTTTGCTGCCTGGAGAGCGGTCTGGTGCGGGCCAAAAATAGCATCAATGTAGCCATCAAAAACCTGATGGACTTTTGCATCACCTCACTAATCTTTTCCCTGATTAGCTTTCGGCTGATGTTTGGTGAATCGCTATTTGGCTTAATCGGTATTCAAATTCCGTCAGCTGCCTCCTGGGGAGATAGCGACTACGCGTTTTTTCTATTTGAGCTGGTGTTTTGCGGCACTGCCACCACCATTGTTTCTGGGGCCGTTGCCGAGCGGATGAGCTTTTTGGGCTACTTCATCGCTGCTGCTGTGATCTCCCTGCTGGTCTACCCGGTGACGGGGCATTGGGCCTGGGCCAACCTTTGGTTTTCCGAGACTCCGGGCTGGCTGGGCAAGCTAGAATTTCACGACGTTGCCGGGGCCACTGTGGTTCACTCGGTAGGCGGCTGGATGGCTCTAGCGGCGATCGTGATCATCGGGCCGCGCCTGGGCCGGTTTACGCCTAATCCCCGTGAGATTGAGGGCCACAATCTCCCCACCGCGGTGCTGGGAGTCTTTCTGCTGTGGTTTGGCTGGTTCGGCTTCAACGGTGGCAGCAGTTTTGTCTTCGATGACCAGGTGCCGCAGATACTAGTCAACACGGCCCAAGGAGGTGCAGCGGGCGGCATGGCGGCGCTGGTGACCACTTGGCTGCTCCACAAGCATCCTAAGGTGCCCTTGATGATGAACGGGGTGGTAGGGGGCTTGGTGTCTGTGACCGCCGGCTGCGACGTGATGCTTTCCCCCGGCGCTACTTGCGCTGGGGCCATCGGTGGGCTGCTCTGCACCCTGTCGGCTCGCTGGCTAAGCTATTTCAAAATCGACGATCCGGTGGGCGTCGTTCCCGCTCACCTCGTTTGTGGCATCTGGGGGACCCTGGCAGTAGCCCTGTTTGTCCCGGCGCAGCAGGTCGGCGACTTTTGGCGCAGTCTGGGGGTGCAGAGCTTGGGGGTAATCAGCATTGGGCTCTATGCCTTTGGCGTCAGTTACGGGCTGCTCTGGCTCGTCAATCGGCTGCTGCCCTTGCGGGTTACCTCGACCCAAGAGCGGATTGGCCTCAATATTGCCGAACATGGTGCCAGTACTGCCATTCAAGATCTGATTACTAGTATGCAGGCCCACTCGCTTCAGGGGGAGTTTGAGCCGGTTGTGGTGGAGCCTGAGACGGAGGCCGCTTCCATCGCCGACTACTACAACCGCGTGCTGGACAAAATGAACGACATCAAGGCCGAGCTGACCCAGAGTCACGATCAGCTGCAGGTGATTCTCAACGCACCGGCATTTCCCGTCGTGATTAGCGATGTCAGTGACGGCACCCTCCACTTCCTCAACGAACGGGCAGCGGAGCTGCTGGGGTTTACCCTGCAAGAGGCTGGGCGCTACCGGGAGACCGATTTTTGGTCGAGCTCCAGCGATCGCCAAGCCTTTTTAGCCCAGATCAAGCAGTTTGGGCGGGTGGCAGGGTTTGAGGCTTCCCTGCAGCGCAGCGGCAGTGGTTTTTGGTCGCTGATGTCCGGCCTGGGGCTAATGTACAACCACAAGCGCTGCGTCCTGTTTTCTTTTAGCGATATTTCTGCTCAAATCGAGAGAGAGAGCACCTTACGCTACTTAGCCACCACGGATTCGCTGACAGGTATCTACAACCGACGCATGTTTCTAGATCAAGCCGAAAAGCGGGTAGCCAGTACCCATCCCAAATATTGGCCCATGGCAGTGCTGATGATCGATATCGATCATTTCAAGCAGATTAACGACCAGTTTGGCCATGCCCAGGGTGACCAGGTGATTCAGCAGGTGGCTCAAATTTGCGCCTCGGGTTCTCGTGGGGGCGGTATTTTGGGGCGCATTGGCGGAGAAG
>JBCCAG010000006.1:0-18623 GCA_039814955.1 Cyanobacteria bacterium P01_A01_bin.135 | reverse complement strand
GGCGCTGCGGCGTAGGGGGGGCATGACAGGACGTAGCCGAATGTCGGCGTCTGAGCCGCCCGTCACGGCAATGGGTAAATACTGATTCCAATCTGCCACCGCGCTGGCGACGGCCTCTTGCCAGCGGGTTACCTGAGCCTCGTGGGCGTTCGTCAGAGGCTCCACGGATAGGCGGATGGGAAACTGCGTCCACAGCAAGTAGCCCACTGGAACACCGCGAATCGCCTCAAAGTAGCTTGGCGCTGGCGCTTGGCAGGCCGAGGTTAGGGAATCTGGTAGCGGATGTGGGCGAAACGCTTCAGATCCTAGGGTTTCCGTCGCGGCTGCGCCTGGATTATCGCCGGTTGTTGACTGCCCCGGTGAAGCCATCCAAACCAGCATCAGACAAACCAGCGCCAGTGCCAGCAGCAGGGGCGATCGCCGTCTCATTGCGCCAGCCAGCCTCAAGTAACGGCAGCTAGCCTAGCCAGCCTGCGCTTAGCACTAGGGTCAGCCCTAGGAACAGGGCCGCCAGGGTCCAGGTGACGCGGTTTAGGGTAGTCTCTGCGCTCTTCGTACTGGTGAAAAGCTGCGCCTGACCGCCAATTCCCCCTAACCCATCTCCCTTGGGGCTATGGAGGAGAACCAGGATAATCAGCCCTACGGCGGATACAGCCCAGAGGATTCGGACAAGCGTAACAATTGTCATAGCGATCGCCTAAATTTTATCGAGATACCAAGCTAACGTAGAGAACCGATTGGTCTTGAATAAGACCCGTTAGACCAGCCTCTATTCTAGCGTGCTGTCACAATGCGCCAGCGCTACAAGGAGATACTCACCGGAGTTCGATTTTGCTGGACTTCAAACGTAAGAGGCTGAATGATGGATTGCCCCGTCATCTCTTCTGGCTGGGGCAGTTGTAGAATGTCCAAGATCGTGGGGGCAATGTCCGCAAGCCTGCCGCCAGAGCGCAGCTTCACCTCTGTGCCGTAGCCGCCAATCTTCCGCTTTTCCCCCTCCACCAAAATGAATGGTACCGGGTTGATGGTGTGGGCCGTCCAGGGGTTACCCTGCTCGTCCTCCATTACCTCGGCGTTGCCGTGGTCGGCGATGATAATGGCGGTCCCCCCCACGCTGGTGATCCCGGCAATGAGCCGACCGATGCAGTGATCCACCGTTTCAATGGCTTTGACCGTGGCATCCTGATTGCCGGTATGACCCACCATGTCGGGGTTGGCGTAGTTAAGCACCATCAGCGAGTAGATCTGCTCTTTGGCGGCGGCGATCGCGACATCGGTGACCTCATCGGCCGACATAGCTGGCGCTTGGTCATAGGTCGCCACCATGGGGCTCGACACCAGTTGCCGCACCTCCCCCTCTAGCGGGTCTTCGATGCCGCCGTTGAAGAAGTAGGTGACATGGGCATACTTCTCAGTCTCAGCGCAGCGGAACTGCAGGAGCCCGCGGTCGGCGATTACCTGGCCGAGAATGTTGTCCAGGTTTTGGGGCATGAAGGCCACATCCACAGGCAAGCTGGGGTCGTACTGGGTGAAGGTGGCAAAGCCTAGCGACTCAATCCGCTGCCGCTCAAATCCGTCAAAATTGGGGTCGATGAAGGCTTGAGTAAGCTGGCGCGCCCGGTCTGGCCGGAAGTTAAAGAAGATGACGCTATCCCCCGGCTTAACGGTGCCAGCAGCAATGCGGGTCGGCAGGACGAACTCGTCGGTGACCCCCTGGGCGTAGGAGTCCTGCAGCACTTCCACCGCCGACTGATCAGTTCCCTCGCCCTCGGCCACCAACATCTGGTAAACCTTTTGAATCCGATCCCAGCGGCGATCGCGGTCCATCGCGTAGTACCGGCCGCTCACCGTCGCAATGCGGCCTACCCCGCTCCGCTGCAGCATCTGCTCTAGCTGTTGCAGGTTATCTACGGCAGAGGTTGGCTTGGTATCCCGGCCATCGGTGATCGCATGGATACAAACATCTTGAATGTTGTGGGCCTTGGCAAGCTTCAGCAAGCCCTCGATATGGGCAATGTGGGCATGGACACCGCCGTCTGAGCACAGGCCAATGAGATGCAAAGTGCCACCGTCTATACCTTTGCATAGGTTGACAAGGGCATCATTTTCCACGATTTCACCCGTTTCAACGGCGTCAGAAATTCTAACAAGTTCCTGGGGAACAACCCGGCCCGCCCCAATATTCAGGTGACCGACCTCCGAATTGCCCATTTGCCCATCAGGCAGACCCACGTCTTTGCCGGAGGTGTTGATCAAAGTGTGGGGGTAGGCCTCCCAGAGGCTATCGATAATCGGAGTATGGGCGGCTTTGATGGAGTTAGCGTGGGTGTCCTCTCGGTAGCCCCAGCCATCCAAAATAACTAAGACGACGGGAGCAACTGGCGCTTGTGCCATGTCGGATAGCCCTTCTCTAAAGTAATGTTTCAGCAATAATACCAAATACGGCGAAGGCTGAGCGATTAGATAAGATCTTCAGGATGCTGGGCTTTTGGACTCTAGCAGACTGCATTTTGGGGAGACCCTTCATCTCGGTGAGATGGCAGGCAACTGTATCTAATTGATACAAACCATGTCTCATTTTTCTAAGTTTGTACACTTAGAATTAACTATTTAGCTATGCCACAGATAAGCAATGCTTAAGTCGAGCTGCTAGACTTCAAAATCCATAAGAGCTCTGCCTTTCGTGCCTGTCTTCATACCTCTCCTTCTACCTCCTGGGGTAGACTAAGGGGCAGAGACAGCAGAACAAATAACCTTCCGTAACCTTATCACTGCTGTCAAAGATTTACAATCACAGGAAGCGAATCTACTAATTTTGCGCAGCTTTCGGTGACGTCAGCGCTTACTTCTTGGCGGCTTTCTTGCGACGCTGCTTTTCTCGCTTTGCCGCAGCTTTTTGGGCTTTTTGGGCCTCAATCGCTTCTAGCCTAGCGCGCTCACGCTCTTCAGCGAGCTTATCTAGATAATACTGGTACCCACCCCGATAGATCCGGAAATCGCCATCTTTAATCTCGACGATTTTAGTGGCAATTTTAGAGATGAAGTAGCGATCGTGAGAGACCACAACCACACTGCCATCATAGTGCTGGATAGCTTCTTCCAGCATCTCCTTTGCTGAAATATCAAGGTGGTTCGTGGGTTCATCAAGCAGAAGTAAATTTGTCGGCTGCAGCAGCATCTTTGCTAAGGCCAGCCGCGCCTTTTCCCCACCGCTCAGGGAGCGCACCTGCTTTTGCACCGTGTCCTGGCTGAATAGAAACTGTCCCAATAGACTGCGAACGTCGCGATCTAGCCAATCTGGAACCTCGTCGTGGATGGTGTCTAGCACCGTTCTATCTAGCTCTAAAGCCTCAGCTTGATTCTGCTCGAAGTACCCAGGGATAACGTTGTGATCCCCGAGCTTTGCCGCTCCGTCTTCCGGCGATTCGATCCCCATAATCAGCCGCAGCAGGGTAGATTTGCCGGCCCCATTGGGTCCTAGAATGGCAATGCGATCGCCCCGCTCTATCAGCAGACTAGCCCCCAGAAATAGAATCTTGTCGTCGTAGATATGGGTCATATCTTCAATCAGCGCCACCTCGCGGCCGCTGCGGGGAGCAGGGGGGAAGCGAAACGCTAGCGTCTTGATGTTGCCAATAGGGGCCTCGATGCGCTCCCTCTTATCGAGCTGCTTCTCCCGGCTCTTCGCCTGGGTGCTGCGGGTGGCGCTGGCGCGAAATCGCTCCACAAAGGCCTGCTGCTTAGCGATCTCCTTTTCCTGCCGCTCATAGGCACTGAGCTGGGCGGCTTTGAGCTCCTGCTTCTGCTCGACGTATTGGGTGTAGTTGCCCAGGTATGTAGTCGTCACTCCCCGCTCGGTTTCCACGATTTGCGTGCAGAGGCGATCGAGAAACTCCCGGTCATGAGAAATGACGACCATTGGTGTGGTCAGCCCTTTGAGGTAGCCCTCTAGCCACTCCACGGTGGCGATATCCAGGTGGTTGGTGGGCTCATCTAGCAGCAGAACATCGGGGTCCTGCAGCAGGATTTTGGCTAAGCTGATACGCATCTGCCAGCCACCGCTAAAGGAGCCCACGAGTTGATCTCCGGCGCTGGGCTCAAAGCCAACTTCAGGCAAAATCTTCTCAATTTGTGCTTCTAGGCCGTAGCCATCCATAGCCTCAAATTCTCGCTGCAGCCGATCGAGCCGGTGAATCAATCGGTCTAGAGCATCGGGATCGGCTTGCTGCATTTGCTCTTGTACTTCGAGCATGCTGTGCTGCAGGGCGTTGGCCCGCTCGAAGACGGTCCACAGCTCATCTCGTACAGTTCGCTCCGGGTCCACATCGAACTCCTGGGTCAGGTAGGCAATGTGTAGCTGGCTGGGGCGAATAATCTCGCCGGAAGACGGCTCCTCCTCCCCCATGATGATCCGCAGTTGTGTAGATTTACCTGCGCCGTTGGCTCCCACGAGGCCAACCCGCTGCCCCTGGGTAAGTTCCCAATTGACGTCTTTGAGAACTTCGCCCGTGGGATAGGTTTTACTGATGTGTTCTAGCCGCAGCATAAATCTCCGCAATCTGCCAAGCTTGGGTTCAGCTTAACATTTCGCGATGTATTAAGATGCCTCCGCACAGAAGGACTAAATCTTGAGGGCTACGCCAACCTACTGCTCAAGCAGATCCCCCGCAAACCGGTATAGCGCGTCATCCTCTTGGTCATCCAACACCATCTCCTGCAGGCCAATCAGCCCCGGCACCAGGCGGTCGGCTTGTCGCTTGTAGCTGTTGTGGGCTGTCACCAAGTCCCGGTAGACTTCCTGCTCAATCTGCAGGCGATCGCCGTCTTGCAGTGGGGTCTGGTAGGCGACGGCATCTACCCCGTAGCGCAGCAAAAAGATTAGGGCCCCGCTGGCCTCCTGAAGCTCTCGCTGCAGCTCTCGCACATCTAATTCCAGGGGATCAAAGCCCACCGAACCTTCCAGCCGTAGCTCAACGATGGGTTGCTGTTGGGGATCAAGCTTTCCGGCGGTGATGGCATCGGTGACGGTGACCCGGGACTCTTCCGCCAAGGCCTCGGCGCTCTGAACGTCCCGCGTCTGCACTTGTAGGCGGACGGCGGGCCGCTGCCGGTAGTTGCGCCGTAGCTCAGCGCGAACCCCGGCTTCTCCTAGCTCCACTAAGTACGCCCCACGCTCGTAGCTACTCTCTTCAATGCTGTTGGCCTCTAGAGAGCCGGGGTTAAAGATCCAGTTCTCTACGCAGTAGTGCTTGTGGATGTGGCCCAGCGCTAGGTAGTCGACCCCGGCCTGCTGCAGCGGCAGCAGATCGCCGTAGCGCAGCGCCCCAGCATAGCGGGCAATCTGCCCCTCTAATCCGTGGTGAAACAACATTACCGTATGGTCAATTTTGGGGAGCTGGGCAATGCCGCTAGCAAGTTGAACTACCGCACTAGGGGCGGCAGCGCCGTACCAGTGGCTTCCCAATACTCTGACGCCACAGTCTAAGTCGATGTATCCGCCCTTGCGGGTCTTGGGGTCCCAAGGCCAATAAATAGGGTCTGCCTGCTCGTCGGGCTCCAGCAGAATTAGCAGGCCCCAATCGGCTAGGTAGCGCAGCCAGTTGGTGTTGGTGCCGTAGGGGCGGTTATCGTGGTTGCCCTCGATGGCGATCGCAGGGATGTTGGCCGCGGCCAGAAGCTGTAGGCACTTTTGGGCCTGGTTCAGGGTAGCAGGCTGGATGTTGCGGTGCTCAAACAGATCTCCTGCGATCGCCACAAAATCCACCCCCTCGTTTACGGCATGGGTCTGCAGCACATCGTACAGGGTATAGAAAAAGTCCTTGGTGCGCTCCGGGCAGTCGTAGCGGTTAAAGCCTAGGTGGACATCGGCAATGTGGAGAAAGCGGGGCATGGTGACTCCAGATTCAGGGACTCCGGTGATGGCTGATGCTAGCCGCGACGCTACACCGCTGAGGGAGAATTGGAGGCAGCGGCCAGCTCCTGGAGCTGTTCCTGCTGGTCTTGAGAAATACAGGACTGAATGATGGGCTCGATGTCTCCCTCCAGCACCGTGGTCAGGGTGTAGTTTTCCCCCAGTCGGTGGTCGGTGGCCCGGTTGTCCTTATAGTTATAGGTGCGAATCTTCTCAGAGCGGGCCCCCGTGCCTACCTGGGATCGCCGCATGGAGGTGATCTCCGCCTGCTGCTCTTGGAGCTCTAATTCGTAGAGCTTAGCCCGCAAAATCTGCATGGCCCGCTCGCGATTCTGGAGCTGCGATCGCTCTTCGGTACAGAAAATGCGGATGCCGGTGGGCTTATGAAACAAGTCCACCGCCGTCTCCACCTTGTTGACGTTCTGACCACCGGCTCCCCCTGAGCGGGCCGTGGTCATTTCAATATCTTTGGAGTCAATCTTAACTTCCACATCATCCACCTCCGGCATCACGGCCACCGTTGCCGTGGAGGTGTGGACTCGCCCCCCTGCTTCCGTCACCGGCACCCGCTGCACCCGGTGTACTCCCGCCTCAAACTTCAGCTTGCTGTACACCTGGGCCCCGCGAATTTCGAGGATAGCCTCTTTGAAGCCCCCCATATCCGCCGTAGACTCACTCACCAGCTTCACTTGCCAACTTTGACCTTCAGCATAGCGAGAATACATGCGCACCAAATCACCGGCCCAAATACCGGCCTCATCGCCGCCGGTTCCAGCCCGGATCTCCAGCATGATGTTCTTGTCGTCGTTGGGATCTCGGGGCAGCAGCAGAATTTTGAGCCGATCCTCTAGATCCTCACTCCTCGCCTCTAGCTCCTTGACCTCTGCGTCCGCCATTTGCCGCAGCTCAGGATCACCAGAGGATTCTTTGAGCACCTCCTGCGCCCCCTCTAGCTCCTCTTGAACGGTTTTCCACTCATTGAAGGTAGCGACCGTCTCCTCCAAGGAAGCCCGCGCCGTCGCCACCTGCTGAAACTCGCTGGGGTCGGAGGCGACATCGGGATCAGCCATACGCCGCGTCAGCTCATCGAACGTCTGTTCTACAGACTTGAGCTTGTCTAGCATATAGGATTCAGCCATCGCAGTCCTCCCGGAGTTAGGAAATATGGGTAGCGGCTCGGCAGTTCGTAGATGAACCCTCGCCTATAGCGAAAAGTGGAGATCTCCCGTTGGGGAAACTCCACGCCTTAGAAGGGTTTCAGATTGCCCCCCTTACGACTTCGCTTCACCCGAGCTATCGGCCGCCTGGGATGAGTCGACCATACCGTACTTACGCAAGAAGCGCTCAACACGGCCCTCGGTGTCGATAATCTTTTGGGTACCGGTAAAGAAGGGGTGGTTGCCTGACCACACGTCAACATGCAGCTCTGGCTTGGTGGAGCCAACGGTTGCCACTAGCTCACCGTTGCAGTAAACCTTGGCTTCTGGATACCATTCGGGGTGAATATCAGCTTTAGGCATGGAATTAAAACCGTGAAATATCGTTGGGAAATTAAAAACCTGAATCCCTCCTGAGGGCCAGGGCGCCGTACCAGAGCCTAGCGCTTGGAGAACTGGGGTGCTTTGCGGGCTTTGTGCAGGCCGTACTTTTTCCGCTCCTTGGCGCGCGGATCGCGAGTAAGATAGCCCTCTACCTTCAAGGGCTTACGGTTCTCGGGGTCCAGCTCGCACAGAGCTCGGGCCACGCCTAGCTTAATAGAATCGGCCTGTCCCGTTAAGCCACCGCCATGGGCATTGACGAGAATGTCGTACTCCGATTCAAGGCCTAGGGTCTCTAGCGGGGCCTTTGCGGCGGAAAGATAGCTGTGGTTGAACTGGAGATACTCCTCCCCAGGACGGTTATTAATGATTAGCTGTCCATTACCGGGAACGAGTCGTACCCGCGCCACCGATGCCTTACGACGTCCTGTGCCCCAGTAGACGGCGCGTCCTGAGCGATCTTCTGCCTGCATTAGTTACCTCCTTGAGAAATAGTGTCGACGTTGAGCGTTTCGGGTTGCTGAGCGCTGTGGGGATGATCCGGCCCTGCATAGACCTTGAGCTTGGTAAATAGCTTGCGCCCCAGCGCATTCTTGGGCAGCATGCCTTTGACGGCCTGCTCGACAATTCGCTCTGGAACCCGGGCCTGCAGTTTGTCGAACGTTTCTTCCTTCATCCCGCCAGGGCGACCGGAATGGCGTCGGTAGAGCTTTTGCTCCCGCTTGCGGCCGGTGACGTCAACTTTGTCGGCGTTGACGACAACCACAAAGTCGCCGGTGTCCATGTTGGGGGTATAGATGGGCTTGTGCTTGCCCCGCAGTACAACGGCGATCGCCGTTGCCAAGCGACCGAGGCGCTGGTTTTCAGCGTCAACGATGTACCAGCTGCGCTCGATGCTACTCACTGGCGGGGTATAGGTTTTGTTGGGTGAGGTAGTGGTCATGGTGGAGTTGGGTCGGTTAGTTGGTTAGGTCTAGTCCCGCTAAGTAGGGTGAGCCAGGGAGCCCGGCAAAACTACAGCGGCGTCAGCGCAGGCAGAGTAAAGAGCGGCTGAGTATCGTACCAAATTTCAGGAGGAAATGGAAGCGCAGAGTAGCCGACCCGCAACAGGCAAAGGCCTTGGGGAGGGGCAGCATACTTAACCTGGTCCCGCTGCTCTCGTCGCCAAATCTCCTCAAACGACGCCAGCGATCGCCTCCCGCAGCCTACGTCAATCAGCATTCCCACCAGCAGGCGGACCATGCCATATAGAAAGCCGCTGGCCTGAAGCTCTACCCGCACAAACGGCCCGCTGCGATCGCACAGGGTTTCTTGGACATCCACCCAGGAATGGGGCCGATCTGATCCAGCTCTGTGGAAGGCAGAAAGATGGTGGCGACCCACCAGCGGCCGCAGGGCGGCGTCGATTTTACCGGCGTCGATTGGCTCGTGGTAGTAGTGCCAGCTAAACGGCCGTACAAATAGGTTTGGGTATCGGTCAGTATAGATAGTGTAGCGATACCGCCGCCAAATTGCCGAAAACCGTGCGTGCCAACCTCCCGGCACCGCTGCTGAGGCCCGCACCACGATGTCTTCCGGCAGCCGTCCGTTTAGAATACTAGCCCAGCGATGGGGAGGGATGTGGCTGGGGGCGTCGAAGTGGGCCACCTGGGCCGCGGCATGAACCCCGGAATCGGTCCGACCCGCTGCATGGAGTGCGGTAGGGTATCCCAAAAATTCCTGCAGCGCCACCTCCAAAATTTCCTGGATGCTGATGTGATTGGGCTGTCGCTGCCACCCGTGGTAATGGGTGCCAACGTATTGAATCACCAAAGCGACGCGGCAGGTCTGCTGATTAGGGGCAGACTCCTTCGCGCTTTGGGTTGCCTCATTCGGCGGGGCATCAGTAGACAGGGGGGAGGCAGCCATCACGCTCACATCAGCTCAATAATGGCCATCTCAGCGTTATCGCCCCGGCGACGCACGGTCCGTACCACCCGGGTGTAACCGCCCTCGCGATCGCTATACCGATCCGCCGCCCCTTCAAACAGGGCATGTACCAGATCTTTGTCGTACAGGTAACCCATGGCCCGCCGCCGAGACGCTAGGGAGCCGTCCTTAGCGAGGGTAATCATGCGGTCGGCGGTCTCCCGCACGGCCCGCGCCCGCGCTTTGGTGGTTTTGACCCGTCCATGGCGGATGAGCTGGGTAGTAAGCGATCGCAGCATGGCACGACGCTGGTCGGCAGGTCTGCCAAGTTGATGGACACGGCGACTGTGACGCATGATGTTTCGAGGGTACTTAAGACAACAGTTAACAACGGGGATCGGTAAAGTCGGACTATCCTGGCTTGGAGGATTTCTCGTGGGGCAACGTAATGCCCAGGCGCTCCTGCAGAGCCTCGATCACCTCCTCGGCAGATTTAGCACCAAAGTTCTTGATCTCAAGCAGATCTTCCTGGGTGTAGTCCAGCAGATCAGCAACCGAGTTGATCTGAGCTCGCTTGAGACAGTTGTAGGCGCGAACCGAGAGCTGCAGCTCTTCGATGGGGATCTGGCTTTCGGGGTTCTCCTCCGGAACGTCGGCCTCTTCGTCAGATACCATGGTCACGTCCTTAAGCGGATCGAACAGCGTGACCAGAATACCGGCGGCCTGGCTCATGGCGTCCTGGGGGGAAAGGCTCCCGTTGGTCCAGATGTCGAGCACGAGACGATCCTGCTCCAAGGAGCCACCCACCCTCGCATTCTCTACGCTGTAGTTGACCCGGCGGACCGGCATGAATACAGCATCAATCTGCATGAAGTCGAGGGCCGCAGTTTCGTCATAGCTGCGTTCCACAGCCCGGTAGCCCACCCCCGCTTCGATGCGAAACTCCATCTCCAGCGTTGCCCCTGCCGCCACGGTAGCGATGTAGTGGTCTGAGTTGACGATCTCAACTTCAGTCGGCAGATCGAGGTGCCCAGCGGTAACAGTCTCAGGCCCCTGTACCAGCAGACGCCCAATTTGGGCTTGGGAAGAGTAGCTTTTGAGAACTACGTCCTTCATATTGAGCAAGATATCGAGGACGTCTTCCCGAACACCAGGAACAGTGGTGAACTCGTGAGTCACCCCCGAAATCCGCACTGCGGTAATGGCCGTCCCCTGCAGATTAGACAGCAGAACCCGCCGCAAGGCGTTACCCACTGTAATACCCTGGCCCCGCTCTAGGGGCTCCATTACAAACTTTCCATATAGCCCTTGGTTTGAGCTAGTATCGGTCTCTATACATTCAACTTGAAACTGTGCCATCAAGCAGTCTCCCTCAAAATTAAGCCGGGCGGCAAATTCACAACGATTTGGCCCAGCTTCAACGCCATAAAACTAATATGCAAACTCAATCTAGTAAGCCTTGACCCTATACGCGGCGGCGCTTGGGCGGACGGCAACCGTTATGGGGAATTGGCGTTACGTCTCGAATCAGCGTGATCTCTAAACCTGCACCCTGAAGCGCCCGGATGGCGGTTTCTCGGCCTGATCCCGGACCACTCACCATTACCTCAATCTGCCGCATACCCTGATCCATAGCCCGCCTAGCTGCGCCTTCTGCTGCGGTTTGCGCCGCAAAGGGCGTACCTTTTTTCGCCCCCTTAAACCCACTGGAACCGGCAGAGGCCCAAGAAATTGCCTCACCGTTGGTGTCAGTAATGGTGACAATCGTGTTGTTGAAGGTGGAGCGAATGTGAGCGACACCGTTGGGGACATGGCGCTTTTGCTTTCTTGCCCCTGATTTTCTTACCGGTTGTTTTGCCATAGTTTTCGTCTTGCTTGCCGCGTTTTGTTTGCTGTGCCTAACTGCGCAAAGGGTTGGCTGCGATCGTCTCAGAAGCTGCTAAAAGCCCGCCATAGCTACGCTGCGATTCTGCCCAACTGGAGGGCGACGAACGTTACTTCTTAGGCGCTTTTTTCTTGCCTGCCACGGTGCGCCGAGCGCCGCCGCGCCGCGTCCGAGAATTGGTGCGCGTCCGCTGTCCCCGAACGGGAAGCCCCATTCTGTGGCGGCGACCGCGATAAGCCCCAATGTCAATTAGGCGCTTGATATTCATAGATTCCCAGCGCCGCAGATCGCCTTCAATCTGATAGTTGCTCTCAATCTCTGACCGCAGGGCAACCACATCAGAATCGTTCAGATCTCTGACGCGGGTATCTGGATTGACACCAGTTTTCTCCAAAATTTGCTTAGATCGGGTGGGGCCAATTCCGTAGATGTACCTCAGGCCAATCTCAATTCGCTTATCTCTGGGGAGATCAACTCCCGCGATTCGCGCCATACTATTCCTCCAAACCTATCCTTCTGATTCTTCTGACGTTTAAAAAAGTTTAAAGACTTGAGTTTCCTATCCCTGACGCTGCTTGTGCTTCGGGTTAGAGCAAATCACCATGACCCGCCCCCGTCGCTTGATCACGCGGCATTTTTCACACATCCTACGAACCGAGGGTCTAACCTTCATGAGCTGCTTTCTGCTTACAAGACGAAGAACAATCTATTATACATTAGTCGCTTGACTTTTCGGGCGAAACCATGGCCAGAAACGGCCAAGTTTTCTGAGAATCGGGGGTAAATCCCTCACTTTTTATTGCGCAATCGATAGGTGATTCGGCCTTTAGTGAGGTCATATGGCGTCAGCTCTACCTTGACGCGATCGCCGGGCAAAATTTTAATGTAGTTCCGGCGGATCTTACCCGAGATGTGGGCCAAGACGTTGAACCCGTTGTCGAGATCAACGCGAAACATGGCGTTGGGAAGCGAGTCCGTTACCGTTCCTTCCATTTCAATCAGGTCTTGCTTAGACAATGCAGTACCTCCTCATTGCTTGTTGGCCCTTATCAAGGGGAGTTAATCGCGCACCTAACAGTCATCAAGTTTAAAACCCCGCTCAGCCTCGCAGGGCAGCTAGCCTACTGCTTGACCATACCCTCGTACCGTTGGGAGATGACATAGGTTTGAACCTGCTTGGCGGTATCGATGGCCACACCCACTAAGATCAACAGTGACGTTGCGCCAAATCCCTGGAAAGTGGTGACCCGGGTCGCCCCTTCCACGGCAGTGGGCACAATGGCAACCAAACCCAAGAAGATAGCTCCCAAAAACGTCAGCCGATTGAGTACTCGAGTCAGGTAATCGCTAGTCGCCTTACCCGGGCGGATACCAGGAACGCTAGCCCCCATTTTTTTCAAGTTTTGGGACATGTCAACCGGGTTGACGATCAAGGATGCGTAAAAGTAGCTGAAGAATAGAATTAGCGTCAAATACACCACAACGTAAATCCAGCTTCCCGGCCGCAGCGCATTGACAACGCTAATCAGGGTATCGTTAGCGAAGATTTGCGTCAGCGAGGAGGGAAGAATCAGTACCGCCGAGGCAAAAATAATCGGCATGACGCCGCCTTGATTGAGCCTCAGGGGCAGATAGCTGCTTTTCTCTAGGTACGTACGGCGACCAACCTGACGGCGCGCAGAGACGATGGGGATACGCCGCGTCCCTTCTTGCACGAACACAATACCGACAATCATGACAAGGAACACCAGCATCAAGATGACGATGCCCCCCACCAAGCTGCGATCGCCGCTTTGGGCCAGGTCGATGGTTTGCCCCAGCGAGCGCGGCAGGGTAGAGACAATGTTGACAAAAATCAGTAGTGACGCACCGTTGCCGATGCCGCGCTCGGTAATCAGCTCCCCCACCCACATCACAAACATCGAGCCCGCGGCCAGGGCAATGACCGTACTGACGATGAAAGCGGGTCGACTCTGGCCCGTCTCGGCAAAGTTACTAACCAAAAGGGCAATACCGATGCTCTGTAGAATCGCCCATCCCAGCGCAACGTAGCGAGTAATCTGGGAAATCTTGCGGCGACCCGCTTCCCCTTCATTCTTTTGCAGGTCCTCTAGACTAGGAATTGCCGAAGTCAACAACTGCATGATGATTGATGCGTTGATGTAAGGCAAAATTCCTAGGGCAAATACCCCCAGCAGGGATAAACCACCGCCAGAAAAGATATCTAGAAATCCAACAATGCCGCCCAATCCGCTGTCGGCAATGCCGGCCTGAAACCGGGCGCGATCGATCCCTGGCACGGGGATAAAAATCCCCAAGCGCACTAGAATCAGCATGCCAACCGTGAGTAAAATTCGCCCACGCAGGCCCGCTGCTTGGGCCATCTGCATGAACGTCTCTTGCGCAGTTGGGGATTTATCTCTACTGACAACCATGGAAATAGATACCTCTTTAATCGGTCTAGGCGAAGCGGTTCGCTATCTTACAGCATAACGCCGTTTACAAACCCAAGTGGGATGAGGTAAGTAAATCGGCCGCGCCAGCAGCCCGGCGCCAGCAGCTGCTAAACGACCTCGCAAGTTCCCCCGGCAGCTTCGATTTTGGTCTTGGCTGACTGGGTAAAGGCGGCGGCTTTCACCGTCAGCGCGACGGAGAGCTCACCGTCCCCCAGCACCTTCAGCGGACCATCGTTTGCCGTAACGATTCCCTCATTCATCAGCGAGTCGAGGGTCACTTCACTGTCGGGGGCGAGCTCACTGAGGCGACCCACATTAATGACGGTATGGTAGGTCGGGTTAACGATGGGAAAATGCTTTAACTTAGGAACCCGGCGATAGAGGGGCATTTGTCCCCCCTCGAATCCAGGCCGAGTGCCGCTCCCGGACCGGGACTTCTGACCCCGCATTCCGAAGCCACCGCTGGCACCTTGACCGGCGGAGATGCCGCGGCCGATTCGCCGCTTGCGGCGGCGCGCTCCTGGCTGAGGCTTTGCGTCGTTGATTCTCATGGTTATCCCTCTTACCCGTAGAAAGTTCAGCAAGCTAGTTTTGGTGGCCTAGGCGTAGAGCTGCTCCAGCGGCACATCGCGCTCTTTCGCCACGTCGGCCAATGTGCGCAGGGCGTCTAGCGCTTCCGTGGCAGCGCGAGCGTTATTGAGCGGGTTGCTGGAGCCGAGCTGCTTTGCCAGCACGTTCTTGACGCCGGAGAGCTCTAGCACCGTACGCACAGCCCCACCGGCAATAACGCCTGTACCCGGGCCAGCGGGGCGCATCATCACCCTGGCTCCGCCGCTAATGCCATTGGAAGGATGGGGAATGGAGTTGGACTTGGTCAGGGGCACTTCCACCAGGTGCTTTTTCGCGTCGGCGACGCCCTTGCGTACCGCGCCGATCACATCACCGGCTTTACCGACGCCGACGCCCACTTGGCCCCGCTCATTACCTACAATTACCACGGCCCGAAAGCTGAGGGTTTTACCCCCCTTAACCACCTTGGTCACCCGGCGAATCTGAACAACGCGTTCCTGCCACTCAGATTCCTTCTCGCGGGCTTTGTTTGATTTACGCCGATTTGCCATAGCTCTAATTCACCGTTGTATCGCTTGCTGTACGCTGCTTTGCTGTAGCCGCCGTCACTAGAATTCCAAACCTGACTCGCGCGCTGCCTCTGCCAGGGCCTTGACCCGCCCGTGATAGAGCTTTCCGCCCCGGTCAAAAACCACCTGGGTAATTCCCTTCTCTTTGGCCCGCTCTGCCATCAGGCGCCCGACCTGCGTAGAGGCGGTGCAGTTAGAGGTATCATCCAAATCGGCGCGTAGGTCGGGGTCTAGGGTTGAAGCCGATGCCAGCGTCGTTTGGCTGACGTCGTCAATGAGCTGGGCGTAGATGTGCTGGTTAGAACGGAATATGGCTAGCCGAGGCTGCTCTGCTGTGCCAAAGACCTTGCGGCGAATTCGCGCATGCCGACGCCGGGTTGCTTGCTTACGACTCGTTTTCATAATTACTTCTTACCTGCCTTACCTGCCTTACGTCGAACCACCTCGCCGGCATAGCGAATTCCCTTCCCCTTATAGGGTTCGGGGGGACGAACGGCCCGGATGGTTGCGGCTGTGTTGCCCACAATCTCCTTGTCGATGCCGGTGACCGAAACATTTGTGTTGGCTTCTACCGCGAATTGAATACCCTCGGGCGGGTCAATCTGCACTGGGTTGCTGTAGCCTACGTTGAGAATCAGGTTCTTCCCCTGGACCTGGGCCCGGTAGCCCACCCCCTGCAATTCCAAACGCTTTTGAAATCCGTCAGAAACCCCCTCCACCATGTTGGCCAGCAAGGAGCGGCAAAGACCGTGACGCTGACGCGCATTGCGCGACTCGTCTCGTCGGTTCACCTGCAGCTCTGCCCCCTCCTGCAAGATCTCGACTTCTGGCGGGAAGGTGCGAGAGAGCTCGCCCTTAGGGCCTTTGACAACAACGTCCTGCCCATTGATGGCAATCGTCACCTTCGCCGGGATGGGGATAGGGCGTTTACCGATTCGAGACATGGCTTTGGTTCTCCTAAAGTAATGCGCTTAGAACAATGCGTTACCAGACGTAGCAGAGGACTTCCCCACCTACGCCCTGACGGCGGGCTTCCCGGTCCGTCATAATGCCTTGAGATGTGGAGATGATTGCGACACCGACGCCCCCCAAGACACGAGGTAGATTCCGCTGCCCAGAGTACACGCGCAGGCCGGGCTTGCTGATGCGGCGCAGCTTACGAATGATGGGCTGTCGGTTCTTGCCCTTATACTTCAGGGAAATGACCAACTGCCGCTTGGGGGTCTCACCCTCTTCATTAAAGTCGATAATAAACCCCTCATCCTGCAGCACCTTAGCAATGCTGCGCGTCATTCGCGTGGACGGAACCCGCGTCTCCTGATGCCGCGCTAGGCTTGCATTTCGGATGCGCGTCAGCATATCTGCAATCGTGTCGTTAGACGCCATAGCTTCCTCTTCGTCTGAAACCTCAATTACTTGTCGCGAAAGGGCATGCCCATTTCCCGCAGCAGCGCTCGCCCTTCTTCATCGGTCCTAGCCGTTGTAATAATGGAAATGTCCATGCCTCTGATCTGGTCAATGCTGTCGTATTCGACCTCGGGGAAAATGAGCTGTTCCCTGACACCGATGGTGTAGTTGCCCCGGCCGTCAAAGCTATTAGGGCTAATGCCGCGAAAGTCGCGAATGCGGGGCAGCGCCAGGTTGATGAAGCGATCTAAAAACGCATGCATCCGCTCCCCGCGCAGGGTTACCATGACGCCGACCGGCATTCCCTGGCGAATTTTGAAGCCTGCGATCGCCTTTTTGGCGCGGGTAACCACCGGCTTTTGTCCTGTGATCAGGGCAATCTCAGCCACAGATGCCTCCAGCGCTTTCGCATTCTGAGAGGCTTCCCCTAGACCCCGGTTGACGCTCACCTTGACGAGCTTGGGAACCTGGTGGATGTTGCTGTACTGAAATTGCTCCATCAGCTTTGGAACAATGGTGTCTTGGTAGAGCGTCTTGAGACGCGGTGTAGTTGTCGTTGCCATGGTTGTTTGAGTAAAGTGCCTCTGGGCTTGGTCAGAAGGACAAAAGCGGGGTTGGCAAGCGCTACGAGTCGAGCAATTCGCCGGTTTTCTTCAGCATGCGAACCTTACGGCCGTCGCTATTGACGGTGTAGCAAACGCGGCTCGCCACCTTCTCCTTACTGGAGTAGAGCATCACGTTAGAGCTGTGGACGGGGGCCTCGTAGGTGGTAATCTGCCCGGATTCTCCCTCTTGCTGAGGCTTGACGTGCTTAGTACGGATGTTGATCCCTTTAACGACCACCTGACTGGTCTTGGGCAGAGCCTGCAGTACCTCGCCGACCTTGCCCTTTTCCCGTCCGGAGATCACCTGAACCGTATCCCCTTTCTTGACATGCATTTTGTATCGCTGTTGATCAGCCACCTTAGAGGACCTCCGGCGCTAGAGAAACAATCTTGGTAAAGTTCTTTTCTCGCAGCTCCCGGGCTACCGGACCGAACACGCGAGTTCCACGGGGATTACCTTCGAGGTTGATGACCACTGCAGCGTTGTCATCAAACCGGATGCTCATGCCGCTCTCTCGCCGCAGACCCTTCTTGGTTCTAACAATTACGGCTCGCACCACGTCAGACTTCTTAATCGCCATATTAGGCAGGGCGTCTTTAACGACGGCGATTACCACATCGCCAATGCCAGCGTAGCGGCGGTTACCGCCCAACACGCGGATGCACATCAGCTTGCGGGCCCCGCTGTTGTCTGCCACGTTCAGATACGACTCTTGCTGTATCACGGCCAATCTCCTCAGGAATAAATCAGTTCAGCTAAATGCCAGCTCACTACTGCACCGCAGCTTCTAAGACATCAGCCACAGCCCACCGCTTCGTACGGCTCAAGGGGCGAGTTTCTTGAATGCGAACGCGATCGCCCACGTGGCAGGTGTTCTCTTCGTCGTGGGCTTTATAGCGCCGGGTACGGACCATAATCTTGCCGTACTTGGGGTGGGGCGATCGCGTTTCCACCGCCACAACAACGGTCTTATCCATCTTGTCGCTTACTACAATGCCGACGCGCTCTTTGGTTGCCATGGCTTACTCCGTAATTGATGAATCAGAAGTTTCAGTATCTGCGCTGTCGGCCCCCGGGGCACTGGCTGCTCGCTCTTGCTCAACCGTCATTAGCTGGGCAAGGCGGTGGCGCAGGTGCTTAAACTGATGAGGCTTTTCCAGGCGGCGGGTCCCTTTTTGAAACCGCAGGTCAAACAGCTGCTTTTTAACCGCCAGGACCTCATCCGCAATTTCTTGATCCGTCAGCTCTCGGATCTCGCTAGCTTTCGACAGTGGCATCTATGCGTCCTCCGATGACTCGCGGGCAATAAACTTGGTTTTGATGGGCAGCTTAAAGGCCGCTAGCCGCATGGCTTCACGGGCCACATCCTCAGGCACCCCGGCAATTTCGTACATAATCCGGCCCGGCTTGACCACCGCCACCCAAAACTCAGGGTTACCCTTACCAGATCCCATGCGGGTCTCTGCCGGGCGCATGGTCACCGGTTTGTCAGGGAAAATGCGAATCCAGATCTTGCCGCCCCGGCGGATATAGCGAGTCATGGCTCGCCGGCCCGCCTCAATCTGCCGTGAAGTAATCCAGGAGGGTTCTAGCGCCTGCAGGGCAAAGTCACCGAAATTGATTTGATTGCCGCGGCTGGCCATGCCGCGCATGCGGCCGCGGTGCTGCTTGCGGAATTTTGTACGTTTAGGGCTGAGCATGGTGATATCCTGTAGCGATTATGGTGGCCGAAGCGGGTTAGCCTTCGTTAGAGCGATCTTCAAACTGCTGGCG
>JBCCAG010000106.1:0-8587 GCA_039814955.1 Cyanobacteria bacterium P01_A01_bin.135 | reverse complement strand
GCTAAGGAGGTTACTGGAATGGCAAAGATTGATGTCACGCTCAAGGTTCAGGTTCAAGATGGTCCTATCATCAACGACTCTACATCCCTTGACATAGAGGCATCGGGGAAAATTGACGTCCTGCTGCCTCCAGGAACTGTCAATACACCGCTGGTGGTAGAGGTGCAGCCCAGCGCAGCGGCGGGGCAGGTTAAGCTCGTGATGGTTAAGTCGAGCTTATACAGCGATTCAGCGAATGATCAAAAGATTACCTACAGCGTCGACGGTTTAGACAAGGAGATTGAGCTCGATCAACCTCATCTTTACCTAGGTAGCGGGGCTGTGTCGACCTTAGGGGATGCGCCGCCCAAGCTCTTAAAGTTCAAAAATACCTATCCAACCACTTTGCCTGCCAACGAGGAAGCGGGTACGCCTGAGGAAGACGTAAGTGAGAAATATACGGCTCAGATTACGATTTTGGTAGGGCGAGATGCGACACCAGACAGTTAGTCGCAAATTATTTAGCGGAAGTTACGGCGTTCACCAGTCTGAGCGGGGGCATTGGGCGTATTCCCCAGCATAGGCGGCGGGTGAGTCCATCGTGTTTCGGTCCGCGACCATATCGGCGGTGATTTGGGCTTTGACGCTGCCCACGGCCTGAACGAGGGGGGCTTCAATCTGCCGTTGAACGGCACCCGCCTGGTCAGGATCAACATAGCGTGGGGCTTGGGCCGTGGGCAGCGGAATGCCTTGGGCCGCTTGAACCATGGTGGGGCGGTGCTGACGGAAGATGCGCAAAAAGTTGCGGGCGTGGCGGTACTCATGGGCGTAGGTGACCCGGTAGGGACAACTGCCGCGGGGATAGCGGGCGGAGATGGCGACCGTGAGGGTATGGGCGTTGAAGAGCAGATTGGCAGAGCGCACAAAGATACCGGTCTGGCCCTGGGCGTTTGGGGTGTGGGTCTGTGCCCATACGAAACTCAGGGAAGGTCTGTGACTGATGCGGGTAAAGCCAGCTCGGTTGGCGGCGTTGTTGCCGGGGCCGGGGTTGACCTGGGAGTGATCGGGGCGAGCGGGGGGTGGGACGTGGATGAAGCTGATGTAGTAGGGGGCGGGGGTGCTAGAGGTGCCGGCCCTTGGGCTAGATTGGGCTGCGCTGCCTGAGGCGGCAGCGGGCTGGAAGAAAGCGCCGGTTGCTGATGAGGTGAAGGTGCGATCGCGGCCCTGCGAGAAGAACGGCTGCTCTTTTTGTGAGTCGGCTTCTTTGTCGGGTTGATGCCGCTTGTAGCGAGTCGGTGATTTCCTTTTCATAATCAATAGCTATGGAGAATGCGCTCAGGCAGACCAAGATGACACAGTTAATCTGCTAAGTCTAAACAGCAGGTTGAGGACGTTCCCGATCAAGTGCTGTAGACGCTAAGACGGCATCTCTTCTTTCGGCTCTTCCTCTGGTGATGCCATCTCTGCAGTCATTTCCTCTTCTTCCTGCGGAGCCTCCATCTCTGCCATCATATCCTCGTCTTTCATAGTGGATTCCATTGCGGCGGAGGCTTCTTCGTCTTCCATTGTGCTGGCACCCATAGCGCTTGGCTCAAGCTGAGCCTGTACGGTATCAGAGCTGGAGGATTGGAAAAAGGGTGGCTCCGCCTGGGGAGTAGAGGTTGGCGAGAAAAAGTCTTGCTGATTATCCTGCTTAGAAGGATCTTTTCGGGTTGTCTGGAACGCTGATTTCGCCATAGTAGTTTGTAGGATAGTGAGCTTTTTACAAGATTTAGTGGGAACTCATTAGCGGTTGTTTAGGGAGAACTGGGTAGCTTCAGTTACTTCCAGTAAAGATATGGCTTTTAAACCTATCGTGCAGCAAATTCCAGGAGTGGATTTGGCGCCGTTTCGACGGACTGCTGAGGTACCTATTTTTCCTGAAGGCTAGCTGACAGCTTTGTAAGAACTTCTTCAGCGGAGGCGTCCTCACTTAGCTCTAGCACTTGACCTAAACGTCGAATTAGGACCTGGACAGATGGTGGGGGAGCATCGCTATTAGGCTGCTCTAAGGACGCCAGCAAAGAGGGTATGTCACTGTCGCCCAAGGAGCCGATAACCTGAGAGATTGCCTGTAGTGTATCTGGATGTGCGGATTGGCTCGGGTAAGCGTGCTGTACATCGGCCATCTGCGCTTGTAGCTGCTGGGCTGCTTCGGGACTGAGGAACCCACCTTGACCGGCGCTACGCAGCATTTCTTCGACGAGTGGGGTAACAGTGCCAATCAAGGGTTTGAGTTCTTCAGGCATGGCCGCCGCTGTTGGTTTTTCTGACGGCGCTTCAATGCCAATAGCCCCGCGTAAGTCCGCGCCATCTAAAATCACGCCCTCCAAATCTGCGTCAGTCAAATCGGCTCCTCGCAAATCAGTATCAGATAAGTCAGCATTACGAAGAACTGCTCGACTCAGATCAGCTCCTCGAAAGCTAGCTCCAGACGCCGAGGCCCCTTCAAAATTAGCATCGCAAAAACTAGATCGCGAAAAATCAGTATCGGTTAAAACGGCTTCTGTGAGAATAGCGCGATCAAATTGTGCCCCGCGAGCGGTACTATCTTCTAAATAGGCGCTTGAGAGTTTTGTGTCATTTATTCGCGCTTGGTCTAGGTTGCATAGCCTAAAGACAGCGTCTGTAAAATCTGCAGAATTTAGCTGCGCATCTCGGAGAATGCAATCTACCCATCTAGTATTGATCAGCTTACTTTCTTGAAAATTGGCGCCTTCGAAGTTAATATTATCGGCACGAAAATTTGCGAGATCGATTCCTTCAAGGCTTGCTTTCCTAAACGAAAGATTTCGCGCAGTCTGTCCGCTTTTTAGAAACTTTTTAAGCTGTGCGGCCAAGCTTGGATCCATTTTGTGAACCTCTAAGCAAATATCTTGTGTTCAAAAAGTTGGACATCTTAACTCTCTTCTTGCGCTAATTAGCTCTCTCCTTGCGCTAAGAAATTTGGGAATTAACCTTGACATTAGTCAATAGTCATAAGAGTATGGTGGGATTTCTTCCCCATATCTTTCAAAGAATATATTCGAAGCCTCATACCGCATCTCATGAGAAGGATCAGAATAATCTATATCTACTAGCATCTCTTCTGGATGCGAAACTACGTTTTCATAAAATTCCTGTCCTCTACCAACAACCTCTTCCCATAAATCTTCTAGAACATCTTCTGAAAATGTTGAATTAGTATGGCTCGAATACGGCTTTTTACCTAAGCGACTAGCAAACTCTTCAAACAACCAGGAAAATCGAATTAGGCCTCGTCGCTCCATACCTCTTAAAGCTTTTAAAAAAGCTCTTTTATCATTTCGGGCTAGCTCGACAAGAGACCAAAACTCGTCGATGCTTACATCATTCTTCCAGTCCTCGCTGTACATTTAAGTATTCTCCTTTTGGCTAATCATAGACTTGATCCACAGCCATTAACCTATCTAGAATTGTATTTATTTCATTTTTCCAACGGCTTTTCCAGCTTCTAACCGTACTGGCGGCAACACCCTTAAGCATAGCAATTTCTGTAGGTGTGTAACCTTGGTGTAAGAGTTGAGCAACCTCTTCAGGTGTTGACCGAGCACGCCTAGTAGCAGGAGGGGGAGCACCAGTACCTTTCTGTACCAAGTTACCATAGGCATCCCACATGAGGTTGTCGCTAACTGGATGGACGAAAGGAGTTCCTCGATCAGCCCTCCCTAAGCGCTGTCCAGAATTATCCCATGGTAGTACATGGCCTTCATCTGATAAGCGACTTCGTAAATCTCTTTCGATATCGCGAATCGATTTTCCACTGCCCGGCTGAACAATAGCAACGTCTAGATCCAGCTCTAAACCAAGTTTTTTCCCTGCGTTGGAATACTGAGTCACTCGGCCCAAATGGTTTTTTGCAATTCCTACTTTTAGGATGGCTCCAGAAGAGCGATCTCTCAAGACATAGACAGCTTGATCACCCTTACTCATTGGCACACTTCGAAAATCAGCAGCATTGATAGTTCTTGCTAGCACAACTTCAGCATCTAAATCTTGTAGATGCCGTGAGGTCATGACTCCACTATCTGCTCCTTCAAGGGGCCTTTGTCGGAGTTGAGGCTCTTGGAGTGAGCGCCCTATGATAGGATGAACCTCGCTAAGGGCACGGAACTCAGCAGCAATCCGTGCTGAATCCCTCACCATATTTACGCCTGATTCACCATTTTCTAGTCTTGTCTTGACAGCACCGACGCCGGATCGTAAGCGTTCAAGTCTTCTTCGTAGGGCTCCAGATGGGAGCGCAGCAATCATTTCTGACAATCGCTGAACAGTTGGATCGCATGCAGTACAAACCTCAGGGCCTTTCTGACTGATATGAAAATCGTGCTCAGTATCACCGATGCGTGCTGTTGTTGTTGTTGTATCAATCAGATCCTGCTCGTTCATGCGATTTGCAGGGCCAGCCAATTCTGCAGCAGTATCAGCGTCTATTGGTCTTCGACCGAGCTCAACACTGGGCTCATCTGGAGGTATTTGTCGGGGACCAATGTCTGATTCATGAGGGCGCATAGGCCGTGAGGATGTAGCCTCTTCGGAAGCCCGTGACGCCGTCGCGGGCTCCTCATCTGGACGCACAGTAGCAGTCCCAGCTTGGGGTCGAGCACCTGTGGGTACCTCAGCAGATGGGCGAGCCCCTATCAGACGCCCGCCTAGCTCTTCAAGGCGACTGCTGGCCCGACTAGTAAAGCTCGGCTGGGACGAAGGCTCTGGTTCCGCACCAGTGGCAGGTCGTGATGGCGTTGCAGGTGCCGCATCAGCTGGTTGCCGTGGTGGGGTAGGCGCTTCAGGAGCATCTGGAGTGCCGCCCCGGCGCGCCATGCGCGCACCCACTGCACCAGAAGCTGCCGCTGCCGCTGCTTTATTAAGGTCGAACTCCTGACCACTCACAGCGGAAGTTACATACTCAGCGCCAAAGCCCACCGCCGCACCGCCCGCAACTTGAGTAACCGCTGCCCGCCTTCCCGCGGCACTTCCCGCCGCTGCTGGGGTAGGAACCTCCGCGGCCGGTACTCCCGGACGCGGCCTGCCGCCAGGCTGGGCCCGGAAGCTCATGCCAGACATTGCCCCCGCCATCACAAAGCCCTGCCAATTGAACTGCTGACCAAAGGCAACATAGCCAAACGTTTGAGTCGCAGCCTCGGCAGCTATATCTGCCCCGAGGCTAATAGCCAACTGAGTCGCGGCCCGAGCTCCCGCTCCCGCTGCCCCCGCTGCCAGCGCGCCGCCCGCAAATCCCAACCCACCGCCAATTGCGCCACCCACCGCGCCCATAACAATAGCCTGCGCTAGCCCTTGGTGCCATGCTTCACCCGACGCCCAGTTGTTGATGAGCTGAATCAGCCCGCCGCTAATCGCCCCAACCAAGGCCCCCACGAGGATGATAGCGAACAGGCTGGCCCCTGCACCCAGAGTCACAACGCTGATAACCGCTGCGGCAATCACAACCAAAATAATCAGGACAATGGCAACAACGCTCTTCCAGGCTGGTTGCTCTTTCTCTGCTGCTCTCCAGGCTTCTGCGGTAATCTGACTGTCAAGCTCACCAAGCTTACTGCTGAGCTGCTGTTCTAGTTCCTGCAGAGAGGTGGCGATCGCCTCATCAACTCGTCCGCCGATGGTTGTCAAAGCCTGGTTAAAGCCAGTGACAGCCTGGTCCATCGTGGCGGTTCCATCGGTCATGGCCCGCTGGGCCTGCTGGACATGGTTCTCCGTCAGCTGCGCAAACGCATCCGAGGCTCCAGACCTAAGCTGACGCATTTGCTGGCTAAAGCCAGCCTCGGCTCGCGTACTAAGCCCATCATTCTTTGTGGTTATGAGCGCTAGCGCCTCCAGCGCAGATTCGCCGAGGCCTTCAATGCTAGCCCCGGCTTCTTGGGCCCCCTGCGTCATCTTGTCAAGGAGCGTGCCCATCCCCCCACCCAGGGCCGCTTGTGCCATTGCTAGGGATTGTCCAAGCATAGCTGGATCAGGAATATCCCCTTGGGCAAAGCTCTCCTGCAGCGCCATTAGCGTCTGCTCAAGGGCATCCATCGCTGATGCAATACCGCGGGACAAACCAGCCGCTCCGGTGTGGGTTAGCTGCTCGATGGCAAGCTGCTTAAGATACCCGGTATCATTAATTGTCTGACGCTGGGAAACTTCCTGGTGAGAGAGGGCTTCGAGCGTCGCTGTCAGGGCTTTATCGATGGCGGCCAGGTTTTCATCGCGGGCCATCGCAATCCCATCGAGGGCCTGCATGCGCCCGGACTCTAAGCCCGAGACAAGCTGATCGTGGGTGTCATCTAACGTCTGAGTAACCTGGCGAGCCCCCGAAATGACGGCACAGCGGTACTGTCTACGCAGCGCTATTAAGTCATAACCCTTCCTGTTAGCTGTTTCTAGGAAAGTATCTTTGTATCCTGCTGCTGTTTTACAGGCTGCATCCTGCTGCGCCCTAGCACGACGGACGGTTAGACAACCATCCCAAAATCCATCATCACTGTAGTCTCCTTTACAGCGCTCGTATCTCGCGACATATTCTTGACCCCTCGCTAGGGCTCGGTCCGCATACTCAGGGCCTTTTGCCTCATGCTGAGTGCGACCTGTGGCAAACCGCGCATTGACGTCGTCGAGTCCCACCGTTTCCTTCTCATCGACTTGCATAACCGACTCGATATGCTTGGTATCGAGTGCAGTGAGGACCTCTAGGGTTACGGCTTCAATCGTTGCTGCGCTGGAGGCATACTCATTGTTGACGTGGTCACGGGCGGCAGCAGCTCCATTCCGTGCCTGAGCCTGGGCCCGCGCAATTCGAGCAGAAATAGCGGCCTTTTCTGTTTCTATTGTCCCCTGAATACTGGCTTTGGCAGTCTCTGCAGCGGCACGCAGCATCTCGGGTACCTGGTCCTCTGCGAAGGCAACAGCAGCGGCAATTTGATTTGCTGCCTCAGACATGAAATTTTGTGTTTCGGCAAGAGCCGTTTGGCGAGCCTTAAACTGCTGCGGGTTGGCGACTGCCGGAAAACTCACGCCTGACCCCAAACCTCGGGAGCGAGCCAAAACATCTTGGAGTTCAACTGTTGAGGCAAGATGTTCGCTGACGGCCGTGTCTCGTTCGCCCTCCGCGCTCGCAATCTGGCCCTCTATGGAACCGCCTTCGGTCGGCATCTGACCGGCTTGCTGTGCTGCGCCCTGCAGCATTGCCTGAGCCTTGCTGGCAGGCAATGTGCTTGCTGTGCTGGTTTCAGCCCCAACGGCTCCCATCAGGTCATTGCCAGCGGCAGGGACTCCGCCGGTAGCCGTTGAGTCTGCGCCAATACTCCCCGGCATCTGTGCACTTCCATCTGCTACAGCATCCTCCGCAGGGCACTCATCAGCCTCGTCCGGCCACGGCTCAAACGTAACCTGAGGCTTCTCTTGCGGTTTAGCACCTTGCTCATCCGAACTAGGTTCCTCTATACCATCAGGCCTCGCCTCTGGAGCGCGGCTGTAGCAGGACGCGCCCGCACTCCCTGCAGAAGGCTTCTCTGAGGGTGTTTCTGGGGGCGTTTCTGGGAGAGGTTGATTTCCTTCTGTCGCTTCTCCCTCGGCGTTCACACCTTCAGGTGAGGCTTCAGCGTCATTCTCAGCCTCCCCGATGGCTGGTTCTTGCGCGCGCTCCTCTGACTCAGCGTCCGCGGGAGCAGTTTGCGGAGATGCTTTCCTGGGTCTTGGCGGTGGCTTAGCACCCTCAACGGGAGCTGAAGGGGGCTCTGATAATCGCGAAGCAGCGGACATGATTCGCTGCTGTACCGGCAGTTCGGGCGCCGTTGATGGTTGTTGGCTGTTAGTTGCCTTCTCATGGGGCGATGCATCACCTGCTACGCCGTCAAGCAGGGGCACAGCCGAGCGACCTGCGATAACCGCATCTGCCACCTGGTCCGCATTACGTTCGTAGCAATCGCCAGGAGTACCCACCCCATTCTGCAGACTTAGCCCTGCACGCTGCTGAACCGTGTGGGCCGCCTCATGCGCTGCAAGGTGCAGATTTGGCGGTTCGCGAAAGCCAATTCGGCTCCCAGAGGTGAAAGCGAGTGCCCCCATCCGCTGGCTAGCTTTTTTCGCGCTTCCTCCTACTAGAGTCTTAACGTTCGAGACATCGTGGTGTCCGAATGCCGCCTGGATTTTGTCCCTATGGGGCAAGGGTTGATTGGCTTCTTTGAGGCCGCGAGCCGCTTCCTGGTGAATCACTTTCGGTGAAGGGCGCAGTGACCGGGCAGGCTTGGACTGTATTTGCTCGTCTTGTGAGCAGTCGGCACACTTAGTCCGAGTTACTTGTTCAAATTCATCGTCTTGCTTCTGTACACAGGTGGGTTCATCGTATTCGGCGCAGTTCCAAAGCTGCACAGTTTGGCGATTAAAAGACGGCTCTGACAGTTCGTTGCGTGGCGTAACGGCCTCAGATACTGCTTGCGTCTGAACGGGCTCGTGCTCACTCTCAAATGCAGGCATTTGCTGAACAGTTTCGCTGTCTTTCTCTGTGTCTGCCTGGCACGAGCTACATTTCGCCTGTACGGCGAAGACCCCAGTG
>JBCCAG010000738.1:0-2421 GCA_039814955.1 Cyanobacteria bacterium P01_A01_bin.135 | reverse complement strand
GACGGCAGGAGCTCTGCTGCTGTTGATTGCCGCCACTTTCTTGATTTTCATCAGCGATATCTTGCTCAATATCCTGCTGCAGCAGGCCATTATTCAGCGGGACATCATTGAGCAGGCTCTGCTCTCAACGGTGCGCTTCCTCAGTGCTCCCGTGGCCCTGACCCTGATGGCGATCGCCTTTGCCTTTTTATATCGGTTTGGCCCCAGCCGGTTTCCTGCGAAAACGCCTCTGCTCCCTGGTGCTGCCCTGGCTTCTGTGTCTTGGGCGGTGATCTCCCGCCTGTTTCGGCTGTATGTGGCCCGGTTTGGCAACTACAACCGGGTCTACGGCGCGGTGGGGGCAGTGATTGTGCTGCTGCTGTGGCTCTATATGAGCTCGCTGGTGATGCTGATTGGGGCGCAGCTCAATGTGATTGTGGGGGAATCGATGCAGGGGAAATCCATGAGCCGCATCAACTGGCACTCTAAATGGCTACGCCGCCGGTTCCGCCGCCGATGAGTCAGCGTATTGTGATTGTGGGGGGTGGGGTCGTTGGGGCGATGCTGGCCTACCGGCTGAGCGCCCATGCCCAAGTTACCTTGCTGGATAGGCAGCTTCCCGCCCAAGGGTCTACGGGAGCGGCGCTGGGGGTACTGATGGGGGCCATTAGCCGCAAGACGAAAGGCCGTGCCTGGGCCATGCGGCAGCAGAGTATGGCTAGCTACGACGCCTTGATTGACGAACTGCAGCAGCGCACAGAACAGATTATTTCTTACAACCACCACGGCATCGTCAAGCTGCTGTTTGCAGAAGACGACCGCGATCGCTGGGAGGCTTTGGCCCAGACCCGCCAAGCTCAGGGCTGGCCCTTGGCGCTATGGGAGCGCGAGGAGCTACGGGATCGCTGCCCTGACTTTGCCCTCAGCAGCGATCGCTTTGGAGCAGTGACGGGGGCGGTGTATTCAGCGGGCGATCGTCAGGTTCATCCGCAGCAGCTCACCCTGGCCTTGCTGGAGGCGGCGCGGCATCAGGGGGCGCACACCCGCTTTGGCGCTGAGGTGAAGGCGGTAGGGGTTGGGCCCAGCGTGACTTTGGCGAGCGGAGAATTGATCGAGGCGGATTGGGTGGTCCTGACGGCGGGGCTGGGAACCAGCCTGCTGGCGGCGCAAGAAACGATTGACATTCGCCCGGTACTGGGACAGGCGGTAGAGGTGCTGCTGCCCCGTTCCCTCGGTGCTGATGGCTTCTATCCGGCGATGACGGGCCACGACATCCATATTGTGCCGGTGGATTCCGCAAGCTCCGAACCCCGCTACTGGGTGGGGGCGACGGTGGAGTTTCCCAAGGGGGAGGCGGAACCGGTTGCTATTGAGGCGGAGCGGCAAGCCATGTGGGCCGGGGCGATCGCCCTTTGTCCGGCATTAGAGCAAGCCACGGTGGTGCGCCACTGGTGGGGGAAGCGGCCCCGCCCCTACAACCGCCCCGCCCCGATTATTGAAGCGCTGCCGGGGCACGATAACGTTATTGTGGCCAGCGGCCATTACCGTAACGGGGTGCTGCTGGCTCCCGCTACGGCTCAGAAGGTTACGGAGATGTTAGGTCTAGGCTAGTCTGCGGCGAGCTGAGTTAGGGCTTCCCCCGTCAGCCGGTAGCCGGTCCACTCATCCAAAGGCTTGGCTCCCAGGCTCTGGTAAAAGCCAATGGAGGGGGTGTTCCAGTTGAGGACAGACCATTCGACCCGCCCATAGCCTCGCTCCACGGCAATTTTCGCCAGCTCAACCAGGAGCGATCGCCCCAGCCCCTTACCGCGATATTGGGGCCGCACATAGAGGTCTTCGAGGTAGATGCCGGGGCGACCGAGGAAAGTGGAGAAGGTGCGGAAGTAGAGGGCAAAGCCGGCTGGGGCCTGCTCCCATTCGGCGATTAGGACCTCGGCGCTGGGGGTGGGGCCAAATAGGTGCTCCTGCAGCAGGGCCTCGGTGGCGATCGCTTCGTGGCGCAGCTTTTCGTAGTCGGCCAGTTCTTGGATGAATTGCAGAATGAGGGAGACGTCGCTAGGTTGGGCCACTCGAAGGGTGAGGCGATCGCTGTTTATCTGGGTCATAGTCAAACCTTGGGGATTATCTGGGGTGGACGATAACCCAATGAGCGCTTTAGTGGCAATAGGACTGAAACGGACAAGCGGCCAAGCAATAAGCGATTGTGCCCAAGGTCAAGGACAACAGGCTGCCGAGCGGCGGAAATGGCCTGCAACCCTAGCCTTCCCCACCGGTGCTGGGCGCTTCCGACGCCGGCAGCACCACACATTCTTGGTTCATGCACTGCTTGGCAAACAGCTCATTCACATAGGGCTTTTGCCAGCTCACCGGAATCTCCAGCAGGTCGCGAGCTCCGGTAAAGCCCTGGCCAATGAACAGCAGTACGGCGATCGCGTTGAGGGT
>JBCCAG010000037.1:0-13860 GCA_039814955.1 Cyanobacteria bacterium P01_A01_bin.135 | reverse complement strand
TGACAGCGGCACCGGCTGGCCCAGCTTCTATGCGCCCATCGAAGGCGGCATTGGCACCTCCGTTGATCGCTCGATGTTTATGGTCCGTACTGAGGTGCACTGTGCCACCTGTGGAGGGCACTTGGGTCACGTCTTTAACGATGGCCCTCAGCCCACGGGCAAGCGCTACTGCATCAACGGCGCTGCGCTGGAGTTTGTGCCGGCTAGCTCCCAGCAGGTCTCTATATAGCGCTCTACCTGTATGGACTGCATCACTTGGGGATAGCGGGCAGCTCATAGGCAGGCTCGGGTAGAGAATCGGCCTGAGCCTGCTCAGCATGATGGGCACGCCAGTACTGTTTCATCCGCTTGGTAAATGCCTTGGGGGATTCGGCGTACAGCCGCTGCCCTAAAGCAATGGCCTCGGTCTGCCGCTCATGCTGCCGTCGCCGAATTAGCGACAGCAATATGCCCAGCTGATTGGCTTCATCCTTAAACTGCGTCGGGTCTTCCATCAGGTAGTCCCGCAGCACTGCCAAATCATGGTCATCTCCTAGCAACTCGGCCAAGGCCATTGCCTGCTTGCTCCAGGGCTTTAACAGATCTGGCCACAGGGGTGACAGCAGCCGCAGGTGATACCACAGGTCTTTGACCCGCTTGCGCCAGTCGTGTAGGTTTTCTGAGCTGGGGTTTTTCTGCACCTGCTTGAGGCCTTTGCGCCCCTGGGCATATTGCTGGCGCAGCCCGCTTTTGAGGCTACCCCAGCGATCGCCTACCGTCCAGTTGTCTACCCGCCGGTCGGCTCGCCTTAGGGCCGGGAGCACATTTGTCTCGATAGTGCTCTCGCTAGTTGTGTCTTGGAGGGCAGTGTAGTCCTCCAGCAGCCGCTGGTAGATGTCATCAAAGGCACTGGCGTCGATGGCGTTGCGGTAGTGCTTGAGCAGTGCCTCTAGGGTTCGCAGCCGCACTTGGGCATCTCGCACCGTTGCCAAGGCGTGGCTCACCTCCCGGAAACAGCGGTTTTCGCGCTGGTAGGTTTTCTTCTCCAGGTCGTGGCGCACCAGTCGCACCAGCGATCGCAGCTTTTTGAAATGCTTGCGGGCCTGGTGAACCGCCCTATCGCGGTTGCCCTCAGAGGCTTGGGAGAGGACGTCAATTGCAGATTGGATCTGCCCGTGGGCAATTTGCTTAACGGCTTCGGGCAGAGGCTCCTGGACTTTGAGTTTATAGCTCATGGTTGTTAACCTTGCCTTAATGTCTTGGTTTCTCAAGGTATCAAGTTCGGCGATCGCTGCCATCCTTCCATTGGTTCGTTCTAAACGCGTCTGGGAGGAGGGCGGTAATCTCCAATACTAGCGGCTTCATTGAGGTAGGCTGAGCGCGCGATAATGAAGGTGCGATAAATTCTGTTTAGCCGGTTTACAAGTGACTGGGAGGTCCACCGTTTATACTCGTCCTCTTGCCCGTCTTATTGAACAGCTCCAGCGGCTCCCCGGCGTAGGGCCAAAGACGGCTCAGCGTTTAGCGCTGCACCTGATTAAGCGCCCCGATGTGGAGATTGAAGCGCTAGCCCAAGCGCTGCTGGACGCCAAGTCGAAAGTGGGGGTCTGTACCCGCTGTTTTCACCTATCATCGGAGCCCGTGTGCGACATTTGCCGGGCCACTAATCGCGATAAGGCGACTATCTGCGTGGTGGCGGACCCCCGCGATGTGATTGCCCTGGAGAAAACCCAAGAGTATAAGGGGCTGTACCACGTGTTGGGGGGCTTAATTTCGCCGATTGAGGGTATTGGCCCAGAGCAACTAACGGTGTCGCAGTTGGTGCGGCGCGTGAGCCTGCAGGAGGTGCAGGAGGTGATTTTGGCAATTAGCCCCAGCGTGGAGGGCGAGACAACGACGCTGTATGTGGGGCAGTTGCTGAAGCCGTTTACGACGGTAACCCGGATTGCCTTTGGGCTGCCGATGGGGGGGGATTTGGAGTACGCGGATGAGGTGACGCTGGCGAGAGCCCTGGAGGGGCGGCGGGAGCTGGATGCTTAAGTGATCTGAGATGCTTAAGTTACCCGGTGGGCGATGGCCATTGGCTGGTCTTAAGGGATCACTGCCATTATGTGCAAGCACATATGGAATTGGTGTAAGGAGGTAGTACCTCGCCAAGAGGTCACCATCCGCAAGGAAACGGAGCAAGATGTAGTCAACCTTGAGGGCACAGTGCGCCGTGAACGGCCTGACGTGCTGCGCCGTGGAGATGCCGGAGTTGAGGTGACTGACGAGACGCCCTAGAGGCTCGGTGAGTAGACTCGTAGGCTGGCTCTAAGACGCCTTCTCCAAAAAGGGATAGTCGGTGTAGCCCGCCTCGCCGCCGCCGTAGAAGGTTCTGGGGTTGGGCTCGTTGAGGGAGGCCTCTTGCTTAAAGCGCTCAGGTAAGTCGGGATTTGCCAGAAACAAGCGCCCGAAGGAGACTAGGGCTGCGTTGCCTTCGGCCAGCACCTGGTTGCCGCTCTCGTGGTCAAAGCCGCCGTTGGCCATGATGGTGCCGCCGTAGACCGGGCGAAAAGTTGACACGACGGGGTCAATTACATCTTGCTTGCGGTCATTCTCGTTGGGTTCCATTAGATGCACGTAGGCCAGACCCTTGGGCTCTAGGGCTTTGAGGACGTAGCTGAAAGTTGCCCTGGGGTCAGAGTCCTTCATGCTGTAGTAGGTGTTGCTGGGGGAGAGCTTGATGCCAACCCGGTCGGCGCCCCATGGGGCACATACAGCGTCTACGACTTCTAGCAGGAACCGGGCGCGATTCTCCACTGGGCCACCGTAGGCGTCGGTGCGCTGGTTGGCGCCGTCCTGCAAAAACTGGTCAATTAGGTAGCCAAAGGCCCCGTGCAGCTCTACCCCATCGAAGCCAGCGGCCTTGGCGTTGATGGCAGCGTGACGAAACTCATCGATGATGCCAGGAATTTCTTCAATGCCCAGGGCGCGGGGAACCGCAATGTCTACTTTACCTTCTGGGGTGTGCAAAGTGCCTTCGGCGGCGATCGCGCTGGGGGCCACCGGCTGCTTGCCATCTAGTAGGGCAGGGTGGGAGATGCGTCCGCAGTGCCAAAGCTGTAGAAATATCTTGCCGCCTGCTTCATGTACCGCTTCTACAATGGGTTTCCAGGTTTCGACTTGGGCATCAGTATAGATACCTGGGCAACCGACGTAGCCGCTGCTCATGGGGGAGACCATGGTGCATTCGCTGATGATTAGCCCTGCGGAAGCCCGCTGGGCGTAGTAGGTGGCCATGATGGGCTGGGGAAGCCCGTCGGTGGCGCGCAGGCGGGTCATGGGAGCCATGACCATGCGGTTTGATAAGCTAAGCGGACCAAGTTGAACTGGGTCGAAGAGGGTCGGCATCTTTGTTAGTTGATAGCGGGAATAGGTTGGCGGTCAGGCAGCCACGAGGAAAATACCATCCCCGTTAAGGGGGCCAAATCAGTCTATCGACGGATACGTTCACGGGACTCGTCGCCTGTTGCCGACGTTGAGGCCATGATCTAACAAGCGCCTGGTACTTCCGTAAGAGCGCCAAGTGATCCAGATGGTGATGCAAAAGCGGAGCGCAGGGTTTGCGTACTACCCTCTGGTACGCTATTCTCACCATCCATAGAACCGAGCGCTGCATTCGCTCTAGCTCCCAAAAATTTGGTCAACAGCGGGCGCGGACCGTCGGTTCTAGTTCGCTTTGCTGCTTACTGGCAGGCATGGGTAAGCACAATTTCGCCATTGGGAAGTTGGTAGACGCCTTGAGGCTCAACGATGCGATCGCCGGGTTGCCAGCCCTCCACGGGAAGAGGCTGCACCTCTCCCGTGGGATAGTTAGTAGTGGTGGTGCCTGGGCGATCGCGCAGTCCTCCGGCTCCAGTAATAGTAAAGGTACTGCTGCCGTCTTCGTTGCGGACGACACAGCTACCGGCAATCAGGGATTCGGTATTGATAATGCCCTCCGGCAGGTCGGCCAAGCTATTTTGGATGAAGCTAGTATCCGGGAGGGTGATGGTGCCGGAGGCGATCGCCCCGGAGGCGTTGAGGTCTACCTGGTCATTGCCGTCAAAATCGTCGGCATTGCCAGGCGGGGTCGGTTCGCTGAGGAGACGAGTGAGGGTAATGTTGCCACCGCGCGCGCTATCAGAGCGGGAAACGATATCGCTGTCATCCAAAGCGATAATAGCGTTGCCAGCAATAATGATGTTGCCGCCATTGCCTTGACTGTTAGTTGTAATGTCGCTGTCGCCTTCCAATCGGGTAAAACTGCCTTGTGTGTTGGGGAGGGTGTTGATAGTGATGTTGCCGCCGGAGCTCTGACGGGCAGCGGTGCTAATATCGCTATCAACGAGCCGCAGGGTATCGGTTACGTTGATGTCAATGCTGCCCGCCGTCCCCTGCCCCTCACTGCGGGCAGATAGAATCGAATTGCTTGAGAGTGAGAGGGTGCCAGTGTTAATCAGAACGTCACCGCCAAAGCTACTCTCGGCTGCAGCAGTGGCCTCCCCCTCGATAAACTGAATTCCATCAGCAATATTCAGCCTAATGCTGCCGCCCCCTGCTTCACCCTCGCTTTGAGCCGATATAATAGCGCCCTCGTTAACTGTTAACCGATTCGCCCTGACTGTTATATCACCTCCCAGTCCCGTAGAGGCATTTCGGGTATTGGCAAACAGCCCACTTCGGCCACTGCCCTCAGTAACGATACTGCCAGTAGCCCCATCGCGGCGCTCCGAAAAGTTTACGTCCTGGCCAGTCAGTCGAATTTCATCAGCGCTGAGGGTAATGCTACCGGCGCGACCACTGGACAGGGTGGTTGTAACAACCTGTCCACCGTCAGCAATGTCAACAGTGTCTGCCGTAATCCTAATGCTGCCGCCTCGTCCGTCATTGCGGGTCCTAGCATTGACCACGGCCCCGTTCGCTAGACGCAAGCGGGGGGTACTGAGCCGGATTCGTCCTCCGGCTCCCTCAGCGCTCCTGCCAGTAGTGGTGAAGATCCCACTAGATGGTCCTCCTGCCCTCGCACTCTCTAGAACGATGCGATCGCTAGCATCGACAATCACGTTACCGGCATTGCCTTGGCCAAAAGTGCTAGCCGTTAACTGAGCACCATCTATTACTTCTAATATGCCAGTTCTAATCGTGACGTTATTGCCATTACCAACAGCATTTCGGTTGACTCGACTCGATGCAGAGCTAGGTCTATTGCCATCACTAGAAGTCCCTGAAAAGGTAACGCGATCGCTTGCAGTGATGCTTACACTACCAGCATCACCTTGAGCTGAGGTATCTGCCGTCAAAGTGGCACCGTCCGACACAGCCACAATGGGTGCCGTCACGCTAATGTCGCTGCCCGTGCCAGTCCCTCCTTCGTCTAGTTGACTAGTGACGGCACTCGCCTCTCCGCCGGTGCTCTCCCCTGCGAGGGTAACGCGATCGCTTGCCTCGATAATAATGCTGCCCCCGTCGCCTCGACCGGCGCTGCTGGCGGTTAATTGCGCTCCGTCTAATACAGCCAGCTCGGAAGCTGCGATTTCAATATTGCCGCCCCTTCCTCGCCCTGTCTCCTCTAGCTGGCTCGTGACGGTGCTCACCTCTCCGCTGATGCTTCCTCCCGTAAAGGTGACGCGCTCGCCCTCGATAAGAATGTTTCCTGCCCTACCTTGGCCGCTGCTGCTGGCGGCGAGCTGCGCACCGTCTAGAACTTGCACAGCAGGAGCAGTGATTTGAATGTCACCACCTCGGCCAACGGCACCTTCTTCAACCTCGCTTGAGGCTGTACTACGTTCGCCGCTAGTGCTGGTTCCAGAAAAGGTAGCGCGATCGCTTGCGGTGATATTTACGCCGCCGGCATTGCCCATGCCTGAGGTACTTGCGGATAGCTGAGCACCGTCCATAACGCCTAGCCTTGTTGTCTCCATATTGATATCGTTTCCATTACCCTCTGCTCCTTGACTCACTGAGCTAAAAGCACCGCTGCGAAATGCGCCATTAGCAGAAGTACCCGAGAAGACAACGCTCTCAGCCGCAGTGATGCTGACGCTGCCAGCATCGCCTTGCCCTGAAGTATCTGCTGCTAGGGTGGCACCGCCTGACACGGCTAACACAGGGGCAGTCACCTGAATATCACCGCCCGTCCCCGCACCCGCTTCGTCTAACCGGCTGGCAACGGTGCTCACCATTCCGCCGGTGCTTTCTCCTGCCAGGGTAATACGATCGCTCGCTTCAATGAGAATGTTACCTCCACTACCCTGACCAGCGCTGCTAGCGGTCAACTGTGCTCCACCTAATACAGTCAGCTCGGAAGCTTCAATTTCGATATTGCCGCCTGTGCCGCGTCCTGTTTCCTCCAGCTGAGTGGTGGCGGTGCTCACCTCTCCACTGACGCTTTCCCCTGCAAAGGTGACGCGATCGCCCTCAATGAGAATACTTCCCGCATCGCCCCGGCCTGCGCTGCTGGTAGCAAGCCTTGCCCCATTCCGAACCTCTAGTTCCGAGGTCGTAATCTCAACACTACCGCCAGCGCCATTTCCTGTTTCTGAGACGACGCTCTCAATAGTGCTGCGCTGCGCTCCCTCTAAATCTGTTCCACTGATGGTGACGCGATCGCTAGCGTTAATAATAATGCTGCCAGCATCACCATTACCCGACGTACTCGACGTCAAAACAGCACCATCTAACACTTCTATCACTGGCGCTGTAATTTCAATGTTGCCAGCCGTTCCAGTCGCTGTTGCGTCAACCCGAGTTATGACTGCGCTTTCATTAAATTCGTCACCGTCAACAAAATCGCTAGGAATGATAGGAAAAGGTCCATCCTCATCCCCGCCGTTGAAGGTCACACGATTACGAGCATTGATGACAATGTCTCCTGCATTTCCTTGTCCAGCCGTACTGGCAAATAGCTCAGAGTCACCAAAGAATTCTAACGTGCCCGTTGTAATGCTAATGTTACCGCCCTCGCCAGTAGCCGTCCCTGAGACCTCGGCGCTAGCAGCGCCATCACTTGCAAAGGCAACGTAGTCAGAGGCGTTGATAACGACGTTACCGGCACCGCCATTCCCATTAGTATTGACAAAAATTGATGACCCATTGAGCACTTCTAGAGCGCTCGTCCTGATGGTAATCGTGCCGCCGTCGCCCAGCGCGCCCTCATTCACAAGACTGAAGAAGCTGCTCTCCCCACTTAGGCGGACTAGTTCAGTTGCCCCAATCCGGATGTCTCCAGCATCTCCTTGCCCTCTGGTGCTAGCAAATATTTCTGCGTCATTTGTGAACTCTACAGTACCTGCCGTGATCCCGACGTCACTACCATTGCGGACAGCCCTCTCTGACGAGATGCTGAAGATGTCGCTATCGTTCGCAAATTCGACAGCGCCAGAGGCTCTGATGGCAATGCGGCCCGGCTCACCCGTTCCACCGTTAACAGCTCGCAGATTTGAGCGGTTGCGGGCTTCAAAGTCGACAGCGTCGATCTCAATGATACCGACATCGCCATTACCAACGCTGTCGACAATCAAGTTTGATTCATTCGCAAATTCGACAGCGCCAGAGGCTCTGATGGCAATGCGGCCTGACCCACCCGTTCCACCGTTAACAGCTCGCAGATTTGAGCGGTTGCGGGCTTCAAAGTCGACAGCGTCGATCCTAATGGTACCGACATCGCCACTACCGTCACTGTCGACAATTAACTCTGAATTGTTGAGTAGTTGTAGTCTGTCTGTTGTAATGCTGATCCGTCCCGCATTATCGGATCTTGCGGTATCTGCACCACTGGAGATTTTGCTGCTATTCAGTAAGACGGATTCATCGGCATTAATAATCACACTGCCTGCATTACCTCTACCATTGGCATTGACAAAAATGTTTGAACCGTCTGTCAGCTCTAGAGCGGCTGTATTGATTTCGACGTTGCCGCCATTGCCAGAAGCATTGTCATTCACAAGGCCAAACAAATTGCTGTTGCCGCTTAGAACAACGGATTCAGTCGCTGAAATCCGAATATTACCAGCGTTTCCCTGCCCAACCGTACTGACAACTAGGTGTGAGCCATTCCGAAGCTCCAGTGCGTTCGCCACGATCTCAATGTTACCACCGTCACCAACCGCGTTTCCTCCCACTGTACTGCGGATGTTAGGTCCATTTAGCACAACGCTATTCTCTGCCAGCAGCACGACATCTCCCGCATTGCCTTGGCCAAAGGTAGAGACGTCGATGTTCCCAAGGGCAGTAATGCGATCGCGGCTGTCCACCACTAGCGAAGCGCCGCCGATACTAGAGGGTGCCGTCACCGCCCCAAATTGAATGGCCCCGATGGGTAGCGCAGTATTGGGCTCAAACTGATTGGTGAGCAGCACCAGGCCATTGTCCGCCATGGTCACCTGGCCAATCGAAATATCGGCGCTCGTAGCGGCGGTGGCTGGGTCAGGGACGCCGCCAATCAATCCCGAGGCGTCTCCTATCGCCCCCGGAGTTCCCACGGCCAGCGTTCCGGCGCGAATGTCTAGCGTAGGTCGACTCTGACCATTGACGGCGATCGCTGAACCGTTGGAAAGGGGAACCACCTCTACCAGCCCGTTGTCCGGGTCGGCCCCTGTAATATTGATTGCCCCCGGCACCGTTACGCTGCCCCCCGCCAAAATGTGCAGTGAGGCTCCGCTATAGCTTCTGAAGGTCACGTCCCCCGCGACGCGCAGCACCGGGTCATTAGGGCTAATTAAATCTCCCAAAGAGCCGTCTAGAGCCTCAACCCGAAGGTCGCCGCCGCTCCAGTAGCGGGCGTCACCAGTCACCGTAGGCGATCGCAAGGTCAAGTTGCCGCCACTAGCGAAGCCGCTGCTCGGGTGACTGAGGGCAGAGATATCCACCGCGCGCTCACCCAGCACGACCATTTCCTGCCCAGAGGTGGCTATGAATGGCGCGTCGGCGGTATCTCGAATCCTGACCCTATCGGCTGCTTGTAGGGTGAGTGCCCCGCCAGCGGCAAGCTGCCCCTGCAAATCTAAAGCGTCTGCTGTAAGGGTTAGGTCTTGGCCCGTGGCGATCGCTGCCCGGTTAACTAAGGTCGAGCCGGGCGGGGCGGTAGCGGTCTGCAACCCCAGTGGAACGCTCACGGTTAGTAACTCGTCCGCGGGGCTGGTGGCGCTGAAGGTGGTGCCGTCACTGAATAGGATATTGTCGGCGGTGCTGCCAAAAAAAGAGCCGTCGATGTCTAGGCGGGCCGCTTCGCCGAAGATGATGCCGTTGGGGTTAAGAAAGTACAGGTTGGCTGGGCCTGCTACGCCCAAGGTTCCAAAAATTTCCGACGGGTTGCTGCCGGTGACCCGGCTGAAGATATTTTCTAATCCGTCTGGGCTGGTAAACAGGGCGCTGCGTCCCTCGCTGACGTTGAATTCTCTAAAGCTGTGGAAGAGGTTTTGAGACCGTCTAGCTCCCCCCTCAATCACCTCAATGGGTAGGCCGTCAGCATTCTCAACGACCTGCGATCGCTCGTTACGAAATGTATCATCTGGCACAATTAGGCTTTGCGCTAACGCAGGCACTGAAGGCAGTAGACTAATTACGCTGGCCAAAGCGAGATAGGTAATCCGCATATCTTGCACCCCTACAACAGACAAAAAGCTCAGCCCTAAAGACTGCAGTATTCTCTCGTGCAGTGGTCAATGCGCTACAAGGTGTTAGAAAATCTTCGGTTTTCTGCAATGGAAAGGTGGCCAGTTAGC
Source organism: Cyanobacteria bacterium P01_A01_bin.135 (assembly GCA_039814955.1). Lineage (GTDB taxonomy): Bacteria > Cyanobacteriota > Cyanobacteriia > CAKZMO01 > CAKZMO01 > JBCCAG01. The sequence goes on along the minus strand of JBCCAG010000037.1, from coordinate 4,135 downwards.
ACCACCAGTCCGCGATTACTCCCCCCCTGAGACATCACGTCATGCTCCCCAACCTGTCGTTATGCCCGCTAGACTTTCAAGTCAGCCCCCAAGATATTCGTACCTAACCGCTTACCCTAAACCCTATGGATACTAGCTTTTCGCCTAATCCTGGCCTAAATCGGGCCGTTGAACTGCTGCAGCAGCCCTCCGCCACCAGGGTAGCCCTACCCAAAACCTGCCCCGAACAGGGCATCGGAGAAACCCAGGCCCTAGAGCAGCTCGCCCCCTACGTCCTCGGCGACGCCGCCCCCCTAGACAGCCCCGAGGCGATCGCCCATATGGACCCACCCACCCCCTGGATTACCTGGGCGACGGCCATGTGGAACGCCCGGCTCAACCAAAACCTGCTGCACCCCTCCACCGCCCCCTTCGCCACCCAAGCCGAGGAGCGGGTGCTGAGTTGGCTGACCCCCTTCTTTGGCATGGGGGGCGGGCATTTTTGCTCTGGCTCTACCCTCGCCAACCTCACCGCCCTATGGGCCGCGCGCGATACTGTCGGTATCAAGCAGGTAGTGGCCTCCAAAGCTGCCCACATCAGCATTGAAAAAGCCGCCCGCATTTTGGGGTTGCCCTACCGCCAGGTGCTCACCAATAGCCAAGGCCAAATCGACCCCAACCAACTGGGGGACCTAAGCGACGCCGCCCTGGTGCTGATTGCCGGCACCACCACCACCGGCGCCATCGACCCCCTCGACTTAGCCCAGCAGGCGAAATGGACCCATGTCGATGCTGCTTGGGGTGGGCCGTTGCGGCTGAGCCGCACCCACGCTCACCTATTAGAGGGTATCCAGGCCGCAGACTCCGTGACTATTTCGGCCCACAAATGGCTGTTTCAGCCCAAAGAATCAGCGCTGGTGATGTTCCGCCAGCCCCAGCAGGCAAACGAGGCCATCAGCTTCGGCGGCAGCTACCTCGCCACCCTCAACATTGGTCTGCAGGGCTCCCGGGGCGCAGCGGCAGTCCCCCTACTAGCCACCCTGCTCGCCTGGGGCCGTGAAGGCATGGCCGCCCGCATCGACCGCACCATGGCGATCGCCCAACAGCTCGCTGAAGCCATCGCCTCCATGGAAAACCTGGAGCTGTGGGCCCAGCCAACCACCGGCATCACCCTGTTTCGCCCCACCCACCGCAGCGTCGAAGCAGTCTATCAACACCTGCCCACCGGCATGCTCTCCACCGCCACCGTCCAAGGCAAGCCATGGCTGCGCTCCGTCACCGCCAACCCCATGGCCGACGTACACCAAATCGCCAACGCCATTCACAACGCGATGACATTGCAAAATTAGCCAAACCGATGATATTGGGTCACGCTAGCGCTCCAACCCAACCTACTTACTTACCGCAATGGCATCGCAAAGTTAGTATTGTTAGGCTACGCCAGCGCTTCAGCCCAACCTTCCAGCTTTCCTCAGCACCACCCGTAACATACCCTGGCCAACATCTTGTGTGCAGGGGGTCTGGGGGAGGCACTCCGTCCCCCAGCGGGGGTTTGGGGGCCTGCCCCCAAGCACAAAGCCTCCCACCCACCAAAAAAGCCAAAACCCCTAAGGCAACTTATACCCCGTCACCCGCATCACCACCTCCCCCTGATTCGGGTCCCGGCTAAACACAAACGCCCCCTTACGCACCTCATCATTCGAAACAAATTCAAACGACTGCACCCCTTCTTCCACCACCACCCCATCCACCAGCAGCTCCGCCACCACATGCACCGCTTCTGCCGTGCGATCGCCCTCATTGGTCACCGAAAACGGATAGTAAAACTGCCCTGCCTGCTTCCGAACCTCCGTCGCCGGCGACACCAGCAGATGAGGCGGTGTCTGCTGCCGCTCTTTAGCCCATAGGTAAAGAATCAGCCCCACCACCGTACTCAAAATCGCCGCGCTGATGGCAAAGCTAATCCACTCGGCCCGCGATCGCCGCTGCCTTGAGCCTTTCCCCGGGGGCTGGTCCGGGTCAGAAGACGTCATACCGCCAGCCGCCCCGCGGCCCCGCCCATGGCGGCAGGCAGCCCCAGCAACAGGCTATACCGCAGCCACAGGTCCCAAGGGTCGCTGAAATTGACCTGGTGGAAAAACCACAGCATCAGCGCTGCGGCGACTAAAGAGACGAGGTAGCTCATAACGGTCTCACTGAGCGGGTCTTGAAACAGGCCCCGCTGCCGCCGCCGCTTCTGGCAGTTGCGCAGCTGCGCCCCAAACACAATCGTATAGGAGAGCAGCAGGGATACGCCGACGATTAGCAGCAGCCAGGGCCCGTCGACGGCGATCGCCAGGGTCGGCACCTCGGCGGTGGGGGCGATGTTAAAGGCGATAATCAGCGCTCCGATCAAGGTAGCGCCAATGTCCGCCAGGGTCTCGTTGAAGTTGTCCTCCGGCTCCTCTGTCTCCTCGTCATCCTGGTCTTTGAGGAACTGGTTGGCCAGCGTTACCCCAATGGCAAAGGGCACGCTCTCAAAAATCGTCTTGCCCACGATTTCAGCCAAAGCGGTGTCTCCGGTAATGCGGCGCAGCAGCACCAGCATCAGCGCCGCCGACACCAGGCCAATGGCGATCGCTTCCACCGTGTCGATGGCGGCATCCACCACATCCCTGCTCTGAGTGCGGCGAAACCCTTCGGTGCGCGCCACCAAGAAGACCACCACGGCGGTGGCTGCCAGGGTCACCAGCAGCAGCGGCGCCGACACCGACGAGCCAATCCACCAGACTTCCATGGTGTAGATCAGCGGCACCCCAAACAAAAAGCCCCCGGATATGCCCCGAATCAGCTCCTCGACTTCCGCTGACCAGCGCTGGCGCTGTTGGCGTCCCATAGTGTGTCTCCTCTTGTGAAGGGCGGGTTTAGCAGGACCGTTTCAATTTTGTGCAGGGCGTCGATGCAAAACCCGCCCCGACAGGTCTCCCACAAAAGCCCCCCCTCAAATTATCCTAGATAAGTAGAGAGAGGAGGCGAGGTGGTTGCGGGCCGCAAGGCTTGAGGAAAGTCCGGGCTCCCGAAAGACCAGACTTGCTGGGTAACGCCCAGTGCGGGTGACCGTGAGGATAGTGCCACAGAAACATACCGCCAGCGGGGAGCGCTAGCATCGCTTGGGCTCCAGCGGGTAAGGGTGCAAAGGTGCGGTAAGAGCGCACCAGCAGCATCGAGAGGTGTTGGCTCGGTAAACCCCGGTTGGGTGCAAGGTCAAAGGAACCACGGTTGGTCTTTTACCAGTTCCGCTTTAAGAACCGCTTGAGGCCTGCGGTAACGTAGGTCCCAGATAGATAACCGCCCTCCCTCAGGAGAACAGAACCCGGCTTATGTCCTCCTCCCTCTATTTTTTGCCCTGCTGCCATGCCGCTTCCCCCACCCCGCCTGCGATCGCTTCAAACCCTAATCGCCAAGCTTGGGCTCACCGACTCAGAGGCCAACCTAGGGTCAATTCAATGGCCCCTGGTAGACCAGGCCCTCACCCACGTCACCGCTGACCCAGCCCGCAACTACGAGCGGCTAGAGTTTGTGGGGGATGCCGTCGTGCGGCTGGCCAGCGCCTCGTTTCTATTCACGGCCTACCCCCATTTGCCAGAAGGGGAGCTGTCAGCCATCCGGTCGGTGCTAGTGAGCGATCGCCTGCTGACTCAAATTGCCCAGCGCTACGGGCTGGCTCAGTACGTTTTGATGAGCGCCGCCGCCGCCGCTGACGTCGCCGCCCAGGATTCTATTGCGGCTGCCGCCTTTGAGGCCCTGTTGGGCAGCCTCTACCTCAGCACTCAAGACCTGTCGCTAGTCCACCCTTGGCTCGACCCCCACCTGCGAGAATTTGCCGAAGCGGTGCATCAGGACCCCGCCCACCGCAACTACAAAGGGGCGCTGCAGGACCTAACCCAGGGCCAGTACCAAACGAGGCCTGACTACCGGGTCAAGGAGGTGGAGCTCGTCCATGGTCATCCGGAGCGGTTTGTGGCCCAGGTGTGGCTGCAGGGCAAGCTGTGGGGCCAGGGTAAAGGTCCCTCTAAGAAACTGGCGGAGCAGGCGGCGGCGCGGGAAGCCTTGGCGATGTTGCAAGAGGCCTAACCGGTCTGCTGAACTGGAATAGTAATGACGAACGCCGTTCCCT
>JBCCAG010000868.1:0-1905 GCA_039814955.1 Cyanobacteria bacterium P01_A01_bin.135 | reverse complement strand
GTGCAGCAGCTATGTCTCTACTGTCGTCCCGCTCGCGGGTTCGTCCTGCCCTCACCGCTGGAGCCGTCCTGGTCGCCTTTTTGGTGAACGTCTGGTCCAATTTGGCACCCATCAATGGCCAAACCATCGGTGATATTTCTAACAATCAGTTTGGGGATCTGCTGATTACCCCGGCGGGCTATGCCTTTGCAATTTGGGGGCTGATCTACATCGGCCTATTTGTGTTTGCCGCCTACCAGCTGCGGCCTGCCCAGCAGGGTAATCCCCGACTGCAGCACTCCTACTGGCTAGCTGCGGCCTGTGGCGCTCAGATTGTTTGGGTATTTTTGTTTTTGACGGGGCAGTTTGTGGCCTCTCTGGTGGCAATGCTGGCCATTTTGGTGCCCTTAGTTGGTTTCTACCTGAGCCTACGCAGTGAAGGGCAGGCTTCAAGAGCCGAGAAATGGCGATCGCAGCGGCCCATCAGCCTCTACCTGGGCTGGATTTCGGTGGCAACTATCCTCAATGTGGCGATCGCCCTGACCAGCGCTGGCTGGCGGGGCTGGGGCGTGCCGCCGGTAGTGTGGACCATCTTGATGATTGGGGTGGCGGCGGCGCTAGGGGCGCTGGTGCTGTGGCAGCAGGGAGATTGGGTATATCCCGGCGTGGTGGTGTGGGCACTGGTGGCGATCGCGGTGCGCCATAGCGATCGGTGGAGCTTGGGGGGAGTGGCGGTCGGCGGGGCAGTGGCGCTTTTGCTGATGATGGGCTGGCGATACTGGACCCAGGCTAAAGCCCAAAAACGGTACCGACCGTGGCGCGGTTGAGCCAGTCATGGCTAGACTGCGCCGCGACTGGCCGAAGCGGGGATACTGGTGGCTGTATCGGCTGTGGCGCAACCGCCGCTGGGAGACTCTGGTCCTGGTCCAAATAGCCCTGATTTGGCTGCTGTACTGGAGCTGGCCCCCGGTGACCCTCACCTTGGTGCTGCCGGCGGGGGAAGTATCCTACTGGCAGGAGACGATTCAGCGGTTTGAGGCTGACCATCGGCGGATTCGCATTCGCCCGGTGGGGGTAGCCAGCCCCCAGGAAGACATCACCGTTAAGATTCGGGACCTGTGCTCCTTTGATGCAGGGCGATCGCCCTGCGACATCGTTTACCTCGACGTAATCTGGGTGGCGGAGATGGCTTCGGAGGGCTGGCTCCAGGACCTGAGCGGCAAGGTTGACGCGGCTGATTTGGCTGCCTTTGTGGGTAGCGAGGTGGCCGCTGGCCGCTACCAGGGCGGGCTGTACCGGGTTCCTTTTCGGGCCGATTTTGGACTGCTCTACTACCGGGCCGACTTGCTACAACAGGCGGGCTACCGCTTGCCCCAGACCTATGATGAGCTGCTCACAAAGGCCCAGGCGCTGCAGGGCTTAGGTCAGAATGGGCCCCGGTGGGGCTATCTGTGGCAAGCCCAGCAGGAGGGGCTGATTACCACCTTTGTAGAGGTGCTGCAGGGCCACGGCGGCTACTGGATTGACCCCGACACCCAGGCAGTGGGCCTCGACCAGCCTGAAGCGATCGCCGCCGTCCAATTTCTGCGGCGCACCATTGAGCTGGGCATCTCCCCCCCTCTTGACCAGACCTACGGGGATACGGCGGCGGTGGAGGCCTTTATGGCGGGGGAGACAGCGTTTATGCGCCACTGGCCTTGGGTGACTAACGCCGCTGGCGACCGGCTAGCCATGAACCCCCAGGCCCAGCGGGTACCCATGACCCTCCATGCCCCCGGCGAAACGGGCGGGGGCTGCAAGGGAAGCTGGGGTCTGGGCATTGCGCGGCGATCGCCCCACCCCCGTCAGGCCTGGCAAGCGGTGCAGTATTTGACGAGCGCCGCGAGCCAGCGGCACTTTGCAGAACAGACGGGCTATATCCCTAGC
>JBCCAG010000653.1:0-2809 GCA_039814955.1 Cyanobacteria bacterium P01_A01_bin.135 | reverse complement strand
GCAGCGTTACAAAGCTAGCGGCACGGTGCACTAGGCGATCGCCCCGCAACAACCCTACAAGACCAGCCACCACCAGCCCGCCTCAACGTGCCACTGTCGGGTTTGGCTCGCTATAATCCTTACCTACTAGTAGCAGTGTGGGAATATAGACTAAGGAGCGCCTATAGTGAGGGCATTCATAGCTTGCTATAGCCCACTGCTAGCGCCGGTCAGCCGCACCAGCTCACAACGGTTACTTTCGATGACCCACTCCACCTTCAGATCTCTCAATTGGCTATCCCGGGGCAGCGTGCTGGCCATCCTTATCCTCACCCTCGGCATAGGACCTGCTCAGGCTAGCCCCTTCCCCTCATCCCTTAACCTGCTGGCCCAGGCCGATCGCTCTACCTCTGCCCAGGAGCTGCTGGAACTGCGGCTAGAGCAGGTGGAGCGCACCACCACCCTGTTTAACGTCATGCTGGGGGTGCTGGGGCTGCTGTTAGTGGCGGCGATCGCGGCCCTGTGGATCCTGCGGCGCTCCGTCCTGCGAGAGGTCACGGAAATCGTCCAGGCCCACCTCAAGGAGCTGGGGGACTTGCGGGGAGAAATTGACCGGGCTAAGCGCGAGGTGAGCGGCATTGTCGGCGAGTTCGAGGCGTTCGCCGACGACTTGGGCAAAGAGACCGAAGCCTTTGAGACGGCGGTGGATAGCCGCCAAGAACGACTGATGCAGCTTTCTGAGGAACTGAAGGGCATTCAGCAGCGAGCGACCGATACCCTAGAGGCAACCCTGAACTCTGCTCAGCAGCGGCTGCAGGCGGCAGAGGCGTCGTTTGTGGAGGCGCTGCCCCAGCACCAGCAGCGGGTGGGTAAACAGGTAGAAGAAGCCGTCAGCGCTGTGGAGATCTCCCGGGAGGCTTTTGACCAAGACCTGTCCCAGCGTCGCCACGCTCTAGATGACCAGCAGCAGCAAATCTTGCAGGGCCTAGATCAGTCTCGCGCTGAGGCGTTGGAGCGGCTGCAGCAGCTTGCCGAAGCGGCGACTACAGACAAAGATCAAATTGTCGAGGATCTGCGGCAGCTTCAGCAGCAGTTGGTGCCCCAACTGGACGGCATTCGCGCCGAGGCCCAGCAACGGCTGCAGGAGCAGGCTCACCGCAGCATAAACCAGCTGCAAACCGCCCAGGATAGCGCCCGCCAGGATATCGAGCGGGTGCGATCGCTGGTGCAGGAGCAGCAGAGCCACATTGCCGGAGAGTTTCAGCAGATTGAGCAGACTTACCGGCAGCAGTTGGCGTCCCTTGAAGGTGAGGCCCAGGGCGAGCGCGCCCAGGTAACCGAGCGACTCCAGCAGCTGCAGCAGGAGCTGGAGAGCGATATTTCTGAGCTGCGCACCACCGCCAACCGGGAGCGGGACGACCTGCGGCGCAACGTCCACCGGCTTTCCGATGAGCTGGTGAGTAAGCTGGACCAAATGCAGGCAGATGTCTCTGGGCAGCAGAGCGCCATCCAGCAGACCTTGGACCAAATGCAGGAGAGCGTCACCCAGCAGCTAGAGGCCCTGCAGCGGGATGCCCAGACCCAGCAAGAAGCAGTAGAGGCCAACCTGGCTAAGCTGGCAGAGGTGTTCGACGCCCAAAAAGCCCAGCTTGAGGACGAGGCCAACAGCCACAAGAGCGGCATCCAAGAGTTCTTAAAGTCTCTAGAGTCCCAGTTCTCCCAGGAGGTGGACGGGCTACATCACGAGGTGAAGCAGCGGGGCGAGGCGGTATTTACCGTGCTGGATGAGGCCGACGGTGAAATTACCGGGCAGCTCAGCGATATGAAGAGCGCCGTGCGGGAGCAAAAAGAGCGCCTGCGTCAAAATGTAGAGGACCTGGAAAAGCGGTTTGACGCCAAGCTCAGCGACCTAGAAACCGGCGTTATTGACGGCCGGGACCAGACCCTGCAGCACCTGCGGGACCTAGAGCGGGAGATGTCTAAGGCGCTGCGGGAGCTGAAGGACGATTCCCAGCGGCGCAAACAGGAAATCCTCTCCCGACTAGCAGAGTTGACGCCGGAGGTGGTGTCGAAGACCTTTATTGCGGAGGCGCAGCAGCGGCTCGACGAGGTAACCGGGCTAATAGAGACCCTGAAGGCCAACCGCCCCGAGCTGTTTATGGCCATCGACGACTACCTGTCCCAGGCCACCGCCCAGGTGGAGCAGGGGCGCTATCGGGAGGCGATCGCCACCTACGACCAGGCCATCGAGCTACGACCCAAGCAGGCGGAGCTGTGGTACCGCCGGGGGCTAGCGCTGGCGGAGCTGCAGGAATTTGAGGCAGCGATCGCTAACTTCGACCAGGCTATTGACCTAGCGCCGGATAGCCCCACCCCTTGGTACTACCGGGGGCTGGCCCTCAAAGAGCTGAAGCAGTACGACGCGGCCCTGGTAGCCTTTGACGAGGTAGTACAGCTGCAGCCCGAGGATGCCAGAGCCTGGCTAAACCGAGGCATAGTTTTTAACCGGCAGCGGGACCGGGAGCAGGCCCTGGAATCCTTTGACCGGGCAGTGGCCCTGCAGCCCGACTACCACGAAGCCTGGGTGAACCGAGGGGTTGCCCTGGGCATTCTTCAGCGCCACGAGGACGCTTTTGAATCTTTTGATAAGGCAGTGCACCTGAAAGGCGACGATGCGGTGGCCTGGCTAAACCGCGGCCTAGCCCTGGTGGAGCTAGAGCGCCACGAAGCGGCAGTGGAATCCTTTGACCGGGCCTTGGAGCTCAATCCCAAAGCCTACAAGGCCCACCTGAATCGGGGTATGAGCCTGACCAAGCTAAAGCAATTTGAG
>JBCCAG010000470.1:0-3855 GCA_039814955.1 Cyanobacteria bacterium P01_A01_bin.135 | reverse complement strand
TGGTGGCGATCGCATATCATTTGCTTCGTCCCAGCCAAGCGTTGCAAAATGCGCTGCTGATCGCAGCTAGTCTGGGGTTCTATTTGTGGGGTAGCGGGGCCCAGGTGGCCATTTTGCTCGGCTCAATTCTCCTCAACTGGGGCTGCGGCATTGGGATCCATCGCCTGCGCCGCAGCCGGCGATGCTTCTCGGGCTACCTCTGCGGCGCTGGCATCGCCCTCAATCTGCTGCTGCTGATTTACTACAAATATATTGGGTTTCTCCTGGGTCAAGTCGCCTGGATAGCTAATCAGACTGGCTTCTCGAAGCTTGCCCCGGCCATCCCGTCCGTCGTCTTGCCGATCGGCATTTCCTTCTTCACCTTCCAGGGCATCAGCTACCTAGCCGATATCTACGCTGGAAAGGAGAAACCGGTCACCAATTTGGCGCAGTTCAGTCTCTACATCGCCTTTTTTCCGCAGCTAATCGCGGGCCCCATCGTCAGATACGGCGACATTGCTCAGCAGCTCAAGGGGCGCAGCGTTACCCTGGAGGGCTTTTCACTGGGAGTGCTGCGCTTCTCCCATGGCTTAATCAAGAAAGTGATTGTGGCGGATAGTGTCGCGGTTATCGCCAATGCTGCTTTTGACAATAGCATCGGCCTTTCGGCGAGTGACGCTTGGCTGGGGGCGATCGCCTACAGCATGCAGATTTACTTTGATTTCTCGGGCTACAGCGACATGGCTATTGGGCTGGGGGCCGTATTTGGATTCCGGCTGCCAGAAAACTTCTTGCGCCCCTACGCCGCCGTTAGCGTCACCGATTTTTGGCGCCGCTGGCATATGACCCTGTCCCGCTGGTTTCGGGACTATGTCTACATCCCTCTGGGGGGATCCCGGCTAACCCCGATGAAAACCTATCGCAATTTAATTGTCGTATTTTTGTTGACGGGGCTGTGGCACGGCTCAAACTGGACCTTCGTCGGCTGGGGCTGCTACCACGGCATGTTACTTCTAGGGGAGCGGGCGCTACAGCTCAACGATTCTCAGGGTCAACAGGGCGCTGCCCATCGCGCGCCTTGGCTACGGCGAGGGGTGACCTTCTTACTAGTCACCCTGGGCTGGGTGCTGTTTCGCGCCAGCAGCCTGCCCGCAGCGCTGGGGTACTACCGGGCTTTAGGAAGCCTATCTACCTGGAATCTTGGGGCTACCCTACAGACTTTGGACGCCCCCAGGGCCGTTGTGTTGCTATGGCTATCCCTGTTTATCTTCCTGCTGCCGGCCTCTGTTCAAGTTGGGTACCATCTACAGCACTCGCCCTCTCGCCTGACCACCATCTACAGCATCTTCATCGCAGCTGTTTTTCTACCGATGGCTCTCGCATTAGTGGTGGGCGGCTGGTTCTCCCCATTTTTGTACTTCCAGTTTTAAGCAGATGCCTACTCGTCAGATGCTCCGCCTCGGCTGTGGCTTCCTCTCCGCTGGACTGCTGCTGCTGCCCCTAGGGCTGATTCCGCTTTCCATTGGGTTTCAGCCTGCCTATTACGAGCGGGTTGAAAAGCGTAACCCCACCGCTTTTCCCAGCCTCTCTTCGCCGTCGGCGCTGGGTGATCGCCAAGCCGTCAGAGATGCTTACTATGCGATCAAAGATCGCTTTCCCTTCAAAGGAACGTTGGTAGAGGCGATTCGCATCCTCGACATCTATGTCTTTGGCCAGCATCGATTCCGCACCGCCGACCTCGGCAAAGCTCACTGGACCTACTACCGCGAATCCTACTGGCAACCCAGCATCAACTACACCAGTAACGTGCAGGCTACCCTGGCCACCCTGGAGCAGTTTTTAGCCAATCATCGAGCGGCGCGCCGCAGAAATGGGCTTGCTGAGGTGCGACTGGTGATTGCCCCGGACAAGCACACCATTTATCCGGAATACTTGAGCGCCCAGGGCGCGGCAGACCGGGCGGTAACCCGCAGCGCCCGCGCCATAGTCCATACCTGGTTTGCGCAAAACCGAGCAGACCCTAGAATCATCGATATGTGGTCGATTCTGCAGCGCCACAAGAGCGAAGGGGAGTATCTATTTATTCCCAACGATACCCACCATTCTCCCCGGGGAGCCATGGTGATGGCTAAAGCCATCGTCGACTCCATCGACCCCAGCGCCTGGTACAGAGAAGATATTGTCGCTGGGGAGATTACGCCCTACACTGACATCGCGTTCAACATGGGACTGTTTCAGCACCAGCTCCACGAGCAGACCCAATTTACGTTCTACAGCGGTGTCGCGGCGCGATCGCCCCAGGCGGTTATCGATGCCGGTGGGCGCACCTTTGCTTCAGAAGCCGCCGCCATTGAGGCGCTCTGCACGTCTCAGAGTCTGCCGGAGAGCTGCCTGCAGACTTATCTAACCCGCTACCGCCATAGCCCCACTGGCGCAAAGCTAATTGCCGGCAAAACCCTCGTCATCCACGACTCGTTCATGGATGTATTCACCAAGGACATTCTAAGGCCCCTATTCAGCGACATCAGCTTCCTTCACCACAACCAGGCCACTGCCGATGCCCTGAGCACCTATCTCGGCGAATATGACTACGTGATTATTCAGAGTGTTGAGCGCCTTGCATTTGGAATGCCGCAGGCCTCCGACAACAGCATCAATAAGCTGCTCGGCGCATCCGTATCTACTGCGTCTGAGTGATATAGCCACCATCACATTGGGATGTGCATGGTGGCGCGTCACTTGGCTCCACAATGCTTCGCTTCAGCAACAAAACTGTCCTGAGCAAAGTGACCAAAGCTATAAGTGGCTGGCCCAATCAGCCAGGCGACTAGATCTTCTTGCCTGTCAAAAGTTCACCCAACTGTTAAGAGACCCCGAATATCGACTTGAGATAATGACTTTTGCCGCAAATTGTCAACAATAGAGGATATGCTGCTCCACGGGCCTACTGAGTAGGGCTGGTCAAGCAGTTGATAAACCATAACATCAGCCGCTTCCAAGACTTCTTCAGCTTCTTAGAGATTCTCTGGGGCCTGATGTCGCGCCATCGCATCCAAGGCGTTGTGGGCGGTGATGATAACCCATGAATAAATTATTTAAGGACTTACAGTAACCTATGGCGCTCAGCGAAATCATTCAGGATAAGGCGATCCGTAACAGCATTGCGGACGACTGCACCCAACTAATTGACCGGCAGGTCTCAGCAAAATCCGGTTTGGGCGGTATGGCCCTTAAGGCCACCTACAGCGTTGTTAAGAGCGTCGGAGCAGGCTACATTCCAGGAGCGATTCAGCGCCTGCTGCCCGAAGTCTGCGCAGCGCTTGACCCACTTTGGGAAGAGGGGGGCAAGACGGGCAACCCCGTTCAGCATCTGAGCCAGAACCGCAGCCAGGCGGCGGAAGCTATTTTGGCCGTCACCGATCGCCGAGCCGAGAAGACCAGCAGCAAGGTGGTGCGCTCCTCCTACAACAAGCTCCGCAACTCTGTTAAGGGTGATGTGGAGGCAGCGGTGCCTGAGGTGGCCCAGATTCTGGGGCGTCACGCATTGGTGAGCTAACTGGCGCGATCGCCGCAAAAAAATCCCCTATCCGGCTTGACGTTGGATAGGGGATTACTTTCTCAGGAGACCACTTGAGAGCAAAGTGGATACGGCTAGGGCGCTAGGGCACTACCCCGGAGGAGGCTGCCTACGGTTTTAGCGGTAATCTTCAGCTGCTTGAGCGGATTCATCGGAACCACCGTCTTGTACAGATAGCTGTCAAAGGTGGCTTTCTGCACATCTAGGTCGCTGCACATTTCCACAAAGGCTTCGCGGGTGGCGTCGGAGCGGTAGAAGACCCGCTGCAGCACGTCCAGCACCAGATAGGTCATGCCGTA
>JBCCAG010000284.1:0-5223 GCA_039814955.1 Cyanobacteria bacterium P01_A01_bin.135 | reverse complement strand
GGACCTGCAGGCTACCTCGGCCCAGGCCCAGTACTACAGCCGCGAGGGCCGCATCGTGCTCACCGGAGACGTTTACGTTCTGCAGGACGGCAACAGCATTCAGGGGGAGCGGATTACCTACTTGGTGAACGAAGGGCGATTCCTTGCCGTGCCTGACACAGGAGAGCAGGTGCAGTCGGTGTACCTCCTGCCCGGCGATGACCAAGGCAGCGGTACCGTCCCGGCAGCGGCAGGGGACTTCAATCCCAAACCTGAGTTTAAAGACCCGATTGCCACGCCTTAATCAGCCCTTACCAATTTGATAGGATGTACCACAATCTCCTTCAAATAGAGGGGGGAGTCTACAGGCGTTTGGACAGCGATCCCTTGTGAAACTAAAGCTGGAAAATATTCGGAAGTTCTACGGTAAGCGGCAGGTGGTCAACCGCGTCAACCTGTCGGTGTCCCAGGGTGAGGTGGTGGGCCTGCTAGGCCCCAACGGTGCGGGAAAAACCACCACGTTCTACATTGCCACCGGGCTAGAGCGGCCCAACAGCGGCAGCGTTTGGCTCAACGAGCTAGAGGTAACCAACCTCCCCATTCATCAGCGGGCTCGACTGGGCATCGTTTACCTTGCCCAAGAGCCCAGCGTGTTTCGCCACCTCAGCGTTCAGGACAATATTAGACTGGTGCTGCAGCAGACGAGTATCCCGGCAGCGGAGCGGGGGGAGCGACTGCGGCGACTGCTGCAAGAATTTAGGCTGGAGGCGGTGGCCAACACCGCAGGCGGGCAGGTTTCGGGGGGGGAGCGGCGGCGCACGGAGCTAGCCCGGGCCCTGGCGGCGGGGGTAAACGGCCCCAACTTCCTGCTGCTGGATGAGCCATTTACCGGGGTCGACCCCATCGCCGTCAAGGAGATTCAGGACATCCTCTCAGACCTCTGTAAGCAGCGGGGAGTGGGCATTTTAATTACCGACCACAACGTGCGGGAAACCCTAGAAATCACCGATCGCGCCTACATTATGCGGGAGGGCGAAACCCTAGCGGGGGGCAGCGCTGAGGAACTGTACAGCAACCCGCTGGTGCGGAAATACTATTTGGGCAGCGGTTTCCAGCCCTAGGCCATGCTGCAGGTTATCATCGGGTTGACCTATTCCCATCGGTCGATCTGCTCCATTTAGTTTCCTTGAAGTTTCGGCTATGGCCACAGGCGTTTCCCCCTCTCCAGCTAACCGTACAGGCGATCGCCCGTGGCGCTTAGGTCCCAGCGTCATCGATCGCTACATTTTTACTGAGCTGGTCTTACCCTTTCTATTTGGGGTGGGGGCTTTTTCCTCCCTAGGGGTATCGGTGGGGGCCCTGTTTGACCTAATTCGCCAGGTATCGGAATACAACTTGCCGCTTACCGGCGCGTTTGAAATCGTGCTGCTGAAGCTGCCGGAATTCGTCTCGTATTCCTTCCCCATGTCCATCCTACTGGCGACCTTAATCACCTACAGTCGGCTCTCCAGCGACAGCGAGCTGATCGCCATGAAGAGCTGCGGCATCAGCATCTACCGAATTTTGGTGCCCGCCTTTGTGCTCAGCGCTCTGGTGACAGGGCTCAACTTTGCCTTTAACGAATTCATCGTGCCGGCCAGCAACTATCAGGCGGCAACCCGGCTAGAGCAGATTACCGGCGAGGAGCGCTGGGCCTCGTTTCAAGAGGAGAACATCCTTTACCAGGAGTACCAGGACATCATTGGGGACGGCAAGGACGAGCAGTTGACCCGCCTGTTTTACGCGCGCCGCTTTGACGGGACCCGCATGAGCGGCCTAACGGTGCTGGACTTCACCCAGCAGCGGCTCAACCAGGTGATCAGCGCCGACTCGGCGGTGTGGAACCGCTTGGACCAAACCTGGGATTTCTTTGATGGCACCATCTACCTGATCGATGAAGACGGCTCCTACAGCAATATTCTCCGCTTCAACGAGCAGCAGATTCAACTGCCCCGTACGCCGCTGGATATTGCCTCTAGCGAACGCCGGGACCCCAGCGAGATGAACCTGCAGGAGTCTTGGGAGCGGGTAGAGTTGCTGCGTCAAAAAGGCAGCCAAACGCGCATCCGCCGCCTCCTGATTCAAATTCATGAGAAGTACGCGCTGCCGTTCGCTTGTCTAGTATTTGGTGTCGTAGGGGCGGCGCTGGGTAGCCGGCTGAATCGGGCGGGGCGGGGCCTCAGCTTTGCCATCAGCATTTTAATTATTTTTGGTTACTACCTGGTGTATTCCGTCTGCAGCGCCATGTCCTACGCGGATGTGTTCTCGCCGGTTATCGGGGCGTGGTTGCCTAATGTGCTCGGGTTCTTGGTTGCAGGTTTCTTGGTGATGCGGGCGGCTAGATAGCTTTAACCGAGGCGCTTAGTCCCTAGGCAGGGCCGTGGACGTCAGAATTTGAACTAGGCCATCTACGAGGCGATCGCTCTCCAGCGGTAAAAGTTTGTCCCCGTTCAGCACCTTTTGAACAATCAAATAATGCACTAGCGTTCCCGAAAAAACCCGCGCGGCGACGGCAGGATCGGGCAAATTGAGCTGGGGCTGGGAGCCCAAATAGACGGTCAGTCGATCTAATAAGGGCTTTTGAACCTCTCGCACAAAGGTTTGAGCTAAATGGGGAAATCGCTCAGACTCGCCAATAATTAACCGCATCAGCGTCATCAAGGGCGGGTTCGTCGAGAACTCTTTGAGCATCGTCGCTGCAATTCGCCGCAGTATCTGTTCTGGATCGACCTCCGCCATCGGCTCGCTGAGGGAGTCAAATAGCATAGCCCGGTTGCGCTGGGTAAGCTTTTGAATCAGCGCCACAAACAACCCTTCTTTATCTTGAAAATAGCTGTACAGGGTCGGCTTCGAGACCTTGGCCGCTGCCGCGATGCGGCTCATGCTGGCGGCGGCGTAGCCATCGGTCGTGAAAACCTCCAACGCCCCAGCCAAAATGGCCTCGGCTTTGTCAGGGTTTTGCTCGCGGGCAGGAGAGGGGGACCGTCTATCCAAGATCGTTGTGTCAATAAAGTCTAGTCCTACAAAAGCGTAGGTCTTAGCTTATCTATTGTAGGTTGGCGCAGAGGCTGTAGCCTTGACCGTCCGGGCGATATCACTCGCGTTGACGAAATGTGGCGCTGCTGAGACGGCTTCGAGCACTTGACTTTACCAAACGGTTTAGTAAAATAAAATCAACTTACTGCCCATGCCTGAGGAGAAGGTGCATGAACGCCAACATATTGCCTCACCAATCAGCGGTCGCAAAACTACCCCAGCGCTGGCTCATCCTGGGCGCAGCAGCGCTAGGTCTCGCCGGCCTCACCTGGGGAATCACCCAGCGTTCTGGCATTAACGATGAAGCCCAAACTGAAGTCGTGGCCAGCCCGGAGGTCATGACCGTGACGGCCCTGGGACGCCTAGAGCCCGAAGGAGAAATCATTAATCTCACCGCCCCCACCTCAACCCAAGAGAGCCGCGTAGACGAGCTGCGGGTCCAGGAGGGCGATCGCGTTGAGGCTGGGCAGATCGTAGCGGTGTTGGACAACAACGCCCGCCTGGAGGCTTCCCTGCAGCAGGCTGAGGGCCAGGTGCGGATTGCCGAGGCCCAACTGGCCCAAGTGCGGGCCGGGGCGAAAACCGGAGAGCTGCAGGCCCAGCGCTCTGAAATTGCCCGGCTGCAGGCGGACCAAGCGGGGAACATCAACACCCAGCGGGCCACCATCGCCCGCCTAGAGGCCGAAGTGGAAAACGCCCGGGTCGAATATCAGCGCTACGACTCGCTCAGTGTAGAGGGGGCTGTTTCAGCCTCTGAGCGGGACGCCCGATTACTGACCTACCAAACCGCTCAGCGGCAACTGGAAGAAGCCCGCGCCGCCTTGGACCGCATCCAGACCACCAGCGCCGAGCAGATTTCCCAAGCCCGGGCTACCCTGGACCAAATTGCCGAGGTGCGCCCCGTGGATGTGACCACGGCGGAAGCCGCAGTCGCCGCAGCCGAGGCCGCCGTGGCAGAGGCCCGCACCCAGGTTGAACAAACCCTAGTGCGCTCCCCCCGAGCCGGTCAGATCATCGCCATCCATACCCGTCCTGGTGAAACGGTAGAAAGCGACGGCATTGCCACTCTAGGCAACACCGACCAGATGATGGCGATCGCCGAGGTTTACCAGAGCGATGTGGCCCAAATTGAAGTGGGTCAACCGGTGGAAATTACCTCCCCGGCGATTCCAGACGTCGTAATGGGCACCGTTGAGCGGATCGGGCTGCAGGTGGAGCAGCAGGAGGTGGTTGACGAAGACCCCGCAACTAACATCGACGCCAGGGTGGTGGAGGTGGATATTCGCTTAGACCCGGACGCTAGCGCCCAGGTGGCGGGGCTGAGCAACCTGCAGATTATGGCGACAATTCGCACCGACTGATCTGCATGTTGATCAGCATTTCATTGCCAGCACTTCATTGGAGGAGGATTTGCCATGCTCGGTCTACTCAACCCCGCCAAAACCATCACAGC
This sequence comes from Cyanobacteria bacterium P01_A01_bin.135, assembly GCA_039814955.1. GTDB lineage: Bacteria > Cyanobacteriota > Cyanobacteriia > CAKZMO01 > CAKZMO01 > JBCCAG01. The sequence continues at coordinate 716 of JBCCAG010000284.1, read as the reverse complement.
GCTGCAGCAGCGCACGCCGCTAGGGTTCAAGCAGCTCTGGCACGATCGCACCCGCCTGCTAACGGCGATCGCCGGCATCACCTTTGCCGACGTCCTAATATTCATGCAGCTCGGCTTCTCTGATGCCCTCTACACCACTAATACCCAGTACCCCGCCAGCCTCAACGCCGACCTGGTAATCATCAGCACCCAAGCGAAGAACTTCAATCAGCTGCGCACCTTCCCCAGACGGCGGCTTTACCAGGCCATGGATGTCCCCGGCGTCGCCAACGCCGACGCCCTCTACATCGGCTCGCTGGAGTGGCGTAACCCCCAGACCCGCAAGGAAACCTCCATGATGCTGATGGGTCAAAATCCAGATCGGCCAGCCTTCACTCTGCCCGCAGTCAACCAGCAGCTCGACGCCATCCGCTTACCTGATGCAGTGCTATTCGACCGGGCCTCCCGGGGGGAGTACGACGAGGTGATTGCCCAGGTGGAAGCGGGAGAGCGGGTCACCTCAGAGATCGGTCTACGTACCGTCACCGTTGCCGGCCTGTTTGAGGTGGGGGCCTCCTTCGCTGACGACGGGGCGTTGATTACCAGCGACCAGAACTTCCTGCGGCTGCGCCCTAGACGTAGCGCCGGGGCCGTAAGCCTGGGGCTAATTCGGCTTGAGCCGGAAGCTGTGCCAGAAGCGGTGGTTGCGGATTTGGCAGCACGGCTGCCAGAAGATG
>JBCCAG010000130.1:0-7727 GCA_039814955.1 Cyanobacteria bacterium P01_A01_bin.135 | reverse complement strand
CCTGGACGTAGATGCGGCCCTGGCCCAGACCAAACAAATGCTTCAGGAGGGAGCCGCCATTATTGACATCGGCGGTGAGTCGTCGCGGCCTAAGGGGAAAACCTACGGGAAAGGAGCTGATCCGGTATCTGAGGCGGAGGAGAAGCGGCGGGTGCTGCCGGTGATTGAGGCGATCGCCGCTAGCTTTCCTGAGGCGATTCTTTCGATTGATACCTACAAGCCGGGTACAGCCCGCGCTGCCCTGGAGGCAGGGGCCCACATCATTAACGACATTACCGGGCTGCGGGCCTACCCAGAGATGGCCCAGGTGGCGGCAGCAGCCAATGCGCCGCTGATTGTCATGCATTCAGTAGGCAGTCCCGGTGCCATGCCCCACGCAGTACCGTACGAGGATGTAGTGGAGACGGTGCTGCGATCGCTGCAGAAATCGGTGGCGGTGGCGCAGGAGGCCGGCGTTCAGCAGCTGGTATTGGACCCAGGCTTTGGGTTCGGTAAGTCCGTGCGCGAGAATTTGATGATTGTGGCCCAGACGGCGCGCTTCGTCGGGCTGGGTTATCCGGTGCTCATGGGAATTTCCCGCAAGAGTACGATTGGGGCAGTGCTAGGCGGAGATAGCCCCTTCCCCATTGAAGAGCGGCTATACGGCACCCTGGGGGCGACGGCGGTGGCGGTGCTGCAAGGGGCAAGCCTGGTGCGGACTCACGATGTGGGGCCAACGGCGCAGATGCTGAAGCTGCTGCTAGCGACACAGGCCCAAGCGTAGAGGGCTAAGCTGTGATCGCTAAAGCACATCAGCAATTCTTCTAAGAAACGGTAGGTTTCTTCTTGGGGTAACCCGCCGAAGGCGGGCTAGATGCTCAGTTTGGAAAAATGCGAGAAATAGCAGCCTGACCCGCTTAAGGAATCAGCGCTGAGGGCGGTGCTGTAAGGCTTCAACGGCATCGTCAATCTGCTGATGCAGCGTTCTCAAGGTCGACGTATTATCCAACGTCACATGGGCCTGGGCCAGCTTCTGCTCAATGGGCCACTGGGCCACAATCCGGGCCTCAATTTGCTCTGCAGATAAACCCCGCGCCAAAAGCCGCTCCCGCTGCTGCTGCGCTGTGCAGTAGACCACCCACACCTGGTCCACCGCCGTCGCAATTCCTGCCTCAAACAGCAGCGGCACAGACCACACCACTGTCCCTGCTAACATCTGCGTCTCTTGCTGCATGCGATCGCGCACGTAGGGGTGAATTTGCTCCTCTACCCAGCGGCGATCGCCCTCGTCTTGGAAGATGATGCGGGCCAGCGCGGTCCGGTCCAGACTGCCGTCTGGGTTGAGCACTCCGTTGCCATACCTGTCGCTGTACCGGGCGGCGATCGCCTCTAGCGCTGGGCTACCGGGCTGCACCGCCTCCCGTGCTAGCAGGTCGGCATCCAGCACTGGCAGGCTGTGGGCCTGACTCAGATAGTGGGATGCGGTAGACTTACCCATGCCGATGCCGCCGGTGAGGCCGATAATATACGGGCTCATGGATTTGCTAGCTGCGCGATCGCCTGGGTTAACCCTTCCAGGGTGTATTCCTCAGCTTCCACATCCACCCGGCCCAGCAGCTCCTGGCAGGTTGCCGAGGTTTGGGGGCCGATGGAAGCTAGAGGAACCCGGTCTAAAGCGTTAAGCAAACCCTTGCCTTGAACCAGCTCGTAGAAGCAGCGCACCGTTTTAGAGCTGGCAAACGCCACCACATCAACCCGGCCCTCCCGCAGAGCCGCCTCCGCCTCAGGGGCGATCGCCTGGGGACAGCGGGATTGGTAGGCGGGCACTTCCACCACGTCCGCCCCTTTGCCCGTCAATTCCTTCACCAGCACCTCCCGCCCCCCGGACTGGACGCGGGGAAATAGGATACGCAGGCCAGATAGGTCTGAGCCATTGGGAAAGTGATCGACTAGGGAATCCGCCACAAACTCCGGCGGCACAAACTCCGGAGTGAGGCCGTGGGACGCCAGCACCCGGGCCGTCTTGCGGCCCACCACCGCGATTTTGATTGGGGACAGGGCCGCGGGATCTAGGCCCTGGTGCTGCAGCCGCTCCAGCAAAAACTCTACTCCGTTGGCCGAAGTGAGCACCAGCCAGTGGAAGCTAGTCAGCTGGGCGATTGCCCTATCGAGGGAGGTCCAGTCATCGGGGCCGGTGATCTCTAGGGCGGGCATTTCTACCACGCTGGCCCCTTCTGCCTCTAGCCGCCGCCGAAACTCAGCGGACTGCCCTACGGAGCGGGTGACCAACACAGTTTTTCCGATGAGCGGGCTGGATGACATTGGATGCTGGCGATCGCTACGACGGCTCTAGGGGCTGTAGATACTCCCGCAGGTTCACCACCTCCCCCACCACGATGATGGCCGGAGAGAGGCGCTGGCGAGAGGTTTGCTGCACGATGCTCTCTAGGGTACCAACCCAGAGCTGCTGCTGGGGCTGCCCAGCCCAGCGGATAATGGCCATTGGGGTATGGGGCGATCGCCCGTGGGCTTGGAGCTGCGCCACAATAGCTGGGAGCTGGCGGGTGCCCATGAGAATGACGAGGGTTTCTAGAGCGCTAAGAGCTGCCCAGTTTAGGCCATCGGGGTCGTGGCCGGTAACCACCGTGAAGCCGTTGCTGAGTACGGGGTCAGTGAGGGGGATGTGGGCCAGCAGAGGAGCCACCAAGGCAGAAGAGAGGCCCGGCACCACCTGAAAGCGACAGTCCGCCTGCCTCAGAACCTCAATTTCAGCGGCGCTGCGGCCAAACACAAAGGGGTCGCCGCTCTTGAGCCGCACCACGCTACGCCCCTGCTGGGCCTGGTCCACCAAGATCTGGTTGATTTCGGCCTGGGGGGTGCTGGGCTCCCCGCCACGCTTGCCCACGTGAATGCGATCGCACTCCGGCGGAATCACATCCAGTAGCGCCTCGTCTACTAGGGCGTCGTACACCAACACTTGGGCCCGCTGCAAAACGCTGTGGGCCTCTAGGGTCAGGTATTTAACGCCCCCAGGCCCCGCCCCCAGAAGGTAGACAATTCCGCCGCTCATCGCCCTAGGGCCAGTAAGCAAGCCACGGGAAACAGAATATATTCCAGGAAGAATAGCCGCCACACAAACTGATAGAAGCGGGCAATGGATTGCTTCTTAACCAAATCAACTCGCCGCCCGTACCACCACACCGCCGCCAGCGCTGTGCTGTGGGTCAGCAGAATCAGTCCTAGGGAAATAGAGGGCAGCAGCATCGCTGCCACTATCATTCCCAGATAGCACACCGTTAGGGTCCAGAGCGCCAGGCGAAACACGGGATGCGGCCCCAGGCGCACGGTAAAGGTGCGGATTTGGTAGCAGCGATCGCCCTCTAGATCAGGGATATCCTTAAGGATGGCGATGGCGAAGGTGAACACCAGCACAAAGCCCGTCAGTACCCACACCGCAGGGGCAGTGATAGGCTGCACTAGCCGGTCGGTGAAGTGTAGAAATAGCCCCAGGTTGACGATCACCCCCCGCACGACAAAGATGCACACCGAGGCCCAGAAGGGGAAGCGCTTTAACCGCACGGGCGGCAGAGAGTACAGGGTGCCAATCACCAGGCTTGACCATACGGTACCTGCTAAAAACCGCCCCTGCAGCGCCGAGGTCACCAGCGCTACCACACCGCACAGCCCCACAATCCACCAGCCCTGCCGCCGGGAGAAAATCCCTGCTGCAATGGGCAGGTGAGGCTTGTTGATGCGGTCGATCTCAACGTCTTCAATTTGGTTGAGGCCAACGATGTAGACGTTTCCGGCTAGGCAGGAAACCAGCGCTCCTAAAATGAGGCCGACGCTGGTGGCAAAAGTCGGTAACAAGATGGGCTGGGTCATCATCGCCAAGGTGGCGATCGCCAGCACAAACAGGCTGAGGACGCTCAGGGTAGTGCCAACAACGGTATGGGGACGGGAGAAGCGCCACAGGGCACGGAGCCAGGTAATCGGCGACAGGTTCTTGACCGGGGGAGGCGTCTGCGGGGGAGACAGCGGGCGCATAAATGGGCTCAAAAGAATATACAGGCTTGATCTTAGGGGATCATGGACCATTGTTCGGCCCACAGGTGGAATTAGCCGCACGATGAACGCACTGACTGTATCGGGTTAGCACAAACGTATAGTCGACGCGCGGTAGGGACATGGCATGCCATGTCCCTACCGTGGTATCGCTTTACGATGCGGCCACCAGTTCCTTCTCCCGCCGCCGGGGAATTTCATAGGTCAAAAAATCGTGGGCCATAATTGTGTTGGAGAAGATGGCCCGCGCCTCCTCCAGCAGGTCCTTGAGCTGAATCGCGTTGCCCGGCGCGTAGCGGGGGCTAAAGTGGGTCATAATCAGCTGCTTAGCCTGGGCTCCCAGGGCCACCTGGGCCGCCATAGTCGAGGTGGAATGCAGCCGCTGGTAGGCCATCTCTGCATCCTGGTGGGAGAAGGTGGCCTCATGCACCAGCACATCGGCATCGCGGGCCAGCTCTACCGCGTTGTCGCAGTAAATAGTATCGGTGCAGTAGACGAACTTACGGCCAATTTCTGTGGGGCCGCAGAGGTCCTTACCGTTGATGCGGCGGCCATCTTCCAGGGTAACCACCTTGCCCTGCTTCAGCTGGCCGTACAGAGGTCCCGGGGGAATGCCCAGGGATTGAGCTCGCTTGACGTCGAAGGTGCCAGTGCGATCGCTCTCAGCAACGCGGTAGCCGAAGGCGGGGAGACGGTGGTGCAGCGGTCGGCAGTGGACGCTGTAGCCACCTTCCTTGACTAGCAGTCCCTCCCGCACAGTATGGACTTTTACTGGGTAGGAGTAATGCACCTCTGAGCAGCGCCCGGTAGCCTTGAGGAATTCTTCGAGTCGTGGAGGCCCGTAGATATCAATGCGGTCGGGATTGCCGGCGAGACCAATGCTGGCCAGTAGGCCCATTAGCCCGTAGATATGGTCGCCGTGCATATGGGTAATAAAAATGCGGCGAATCTGGCTGAGCCGTACGTCGCTGCGCAATAGCTGATGCTGGGTGCCCTCCCCGCAGTCAAACAGCCACACCTCGGAGCGCTGGGGCAGGCGTAGGGCAATGCTCGACACGTTGCGTGACCTAGTGGGGACGCCGGAGCTGGTGCCAAGAAAGGTAATCTGCATTCAATCTACTTCCTGCAAGGGTTGCCGTACCGGAGCAGGCCAAGGCGCGCTCTTGAGCAGTAACGGGGGTTAGTTGGGCTCTCTACAAGCATATCAAGTTCGTCCTGATGCGGGATTGGCACAGCGGCAGACCCTCGCCAAGGAACAGGCCCATCGCTGCAGCCCCTACAAAGAGGCTAGACCCAACCCCTGATTATTGGCCAGCTGCAGACCTATACCGCCTGGTTATATCTAGCGCGATCGCCCCTGATTCCGTTTCTGCCCGCCTGTACCGATTAAAAGAGCGATCCGTCTTTAGGGTGACGTTGGCGGATCTAGCCGATAGAATTGCGGAGAGGTTGAGGAGGGCATAAAAAATCCTCCCTCACAGCCACACTTACCCGTCCGCCCACCTTCTACCACTCACACCTTCGAGGAGTTCCTCCCATGACAGCCTCCCGCTGCCCTAACCGAGCCTCTCTTCAGGTTCGCCTCCAGCAAATGCTATTTCAACTAATGATCCCCCGCCTGCTGCGGCAGACCAAGTGGTCCCTAATGCTGGCCGCCACCCTCCTGGGCGGCGCCGTGGCCCAAGCCGAGCCCGCCCAGGCCGAACTTGAGATGCGCGTTGCCATTGAAGAGAAGGCACCCTCCGTGGTGCTGGGTAGCTCCACCCAAGCCGTGCTGCTCGATGGCGACGGGGATGCGATCGCCCAAATCCCGGCGGGAGGGGCTGTGGTGGCCGAGGCTGAGAACCGCGAGGTCTCCATCCACACTTGGCAAGACGACGCCTTCTGGATTCAGCCCCAGGGGGATGGCTACGTCTACATCGGCGATAGCTGGTACCGGGGCCGCACCCAGGTGGTGGCCACCGCTGAGGGTCTGACCGCCGTCAACCATGTGGACTTGGAAGACTACCTGTACAGCGTAGTAGCGAGCGAAATGCCCACGAGCTGGCCCGCCGCCGCTCTGCAGGCCCAGGCTGTTGCCGCCCGCTCCTATGCCCTGCATCAGCGGCAGCATCGGGGCAACGTAGTATTTGACGTGGGGGACACCACCTCCTGGCAGGTGTATAAGGGCATCGCCCAAGAAGCCCCTTCCGTCATCTCCGCCGTGGACGCCACTGCAGGACAGGTGCTCACCCACAATGGCCGCATCATTGAGGCAGTATTTCACTCCTCCTCCGGTGGCCACACCGAGAACGTGGAGAATGTATGGTCTAGCGCCATCCCTTACCTACGCGGCGTCGCTGACTTTGACCAGGCTGCCCCCGTGTTCCGCTGGACCAAGCAGGTCAGCGCCGCCGACGTGCGGGCCAAGATTTCCGGCGTGGGCAATGTGATCTCCATGACGCCGGAGCGACTTACCCCTACAGGCCGCATTGCCTCCATGCAGATTGTTGGGGATGCTGGCCGCCGAAGCATGAAGGGCAGCGAGCTGCGATCGCTCCTCGGATTACGCAGCACCCTGTTTGAGGTACAGCCTCAGCTAGGTCAGCTAGCCAGCGCCGGCAATCTAATCGCGGCTCCCACTTCCTTTACCTTTGTGGGTCGAGGCTACGGCCACGGCGTAGGGATGAGCCAGTGGGGCGCTCGCGGTATGGCGGACCAAGGCTACGGCTACGACAGCATTCTGGGCCACTACTACCAGGGAGTCTCCCTGGCGGTGATTGACGTTCAGTAAAACCCTTTAGCGGGGGGCTCGCGATGCAAACCCCCCGCTAAGAATCTAGTTGCCGCCCAGCCACTTTTGACCGTTCAGCCGCTGCACCACATAGAACACCATCAGGTCCAGGTTGACCCGGCGCTCGTCAATCATGAAGGACTCCAGCAGGGTAGGGCTAGAACCGGGGTTAGCGGCGGTGTAAAACTTGGGGCCGGTGATATCTTCTTTTTGGAAAATCAGCCGGAACTGCCCCCCGTCTCCCCAACGGCCAATCACCTGCCAAAACTGCTCATCGCCATAACCCTGGATAGGGATAGGAGCCTCTTCAAAGCTCAGCTCCAAGTCGCTGATATCTTGATTTTCCAGCGTTTCTTTGAGGTTTGGCACAAAGTGCTCGGTCATAAACTCATTGAAGGGCTTATCTTCGAGCTTCTCTTTTTTCTTTTTTTTAGCAGCGGCTTTAGCTTTCTTATCGTCTGAATTGTCAGCTTGGGCGGCGTTGGTGGTTTTCTCGTCGGCCATGGCGATTTGGTGTAGACGTTGCTTGACGCACTAGCGATGCGCTATACCCATACTCGCAGCGATCGCAGGTTCTGTCACCATGGTATAGCAATCATCACATCGGTTAGGGCAAGGTGTGTTCTAGCCCCCTGGCGGAGCGGCTAGAACTTACACCGCCCTTATATTGAGCGAGAGGCACTATAATATCGCTCCTAGATCGCTTACGAATTGCTGAAGAAAGAGGAGGGGTAGAAGCGATGGGCACAGAGATTCAGAGCGACGCGGCGCGATTTGCGCAGCAGCTTCAATTCGTGGCTGAACTCGATAAGCTGAAGACCGTTCTGCGGCAAACCCGGCTAATTGATGATTCCCGGCGTGAGAACAGCGCTGAGCATTCCTGGCAGATCGCCGCCATGGCCCTCGTGCT
>JBCCAG010000121.1:0-8096 GCA_039814955.1 Cyanobacteria bacterium P01_A01_bin.135 | reverse complement strand
TAGGCACATGCAAATCCACCAGGTGACCATTCACCACCGGCAAACTGGGCAGACCTACCGCGTCACTGTCCCTGAAGACCGCTACATTCTCCACACCACTGAAGCCCAGGGTCACAACATCCCCTTCCTCTGCCGCAATGGGGCCTGTACCACCTGCGCCGCCCGCGTCATCTCCGGGGACCTAGCGCAGCCAGAAGCCATGGGCCTCTCTCCCGAACTGCAGCGGCAGGGATACGCCCTGCTGTGCGTCAGCTATCCCCGCTCCGACCTGGTGGTAGAAACCCAGGATGAAGATGAGGTATACGACCTGCAGTTTGGGCAATATTTTGGCAAGGGCCGCGTCCGCGCTGGCCTGCCGCTAGAGGAAGATTAAGTAGGAGGGCGATGCAGCTCAAGGCAATTTGGTTTTGGCAGCGAACGGCGATCGCCCTTAGCCTAGTGGGCCTACTGCTGTGGACCGGATGCGCTCACGGTGCCCCGAGTGGCCCAAGCGCAACGGTGGTGCGGGTGGTCAGCGGCCAAACGGTGGAAGCGGTGAGGGGGACCCAGCGACTCACGATTCGGCTGGCGGGCCTCACCGCGCCGGATTTCCGCCAGCAGCCCTGGGGGATGGCGGCCAAGCAGGCCCTAGAAGCTCTGGTGCTACAGCAGAGGGTTACCCTAGGTCCCATAGACGAACCCGATGCCTACGGGCGGCAATGGGCTTACCTATGGCAGGGCGATCGCCTTGTGAATGAGGCCCTGGTGGCAGCAGGTCATGCCTTAGCCACACCCCCCGACAATCAGCCCGAGCAAGACTATGCCCAGCGCCTCATCCATGCCCAGCAGCGTGCCCGCCTCCTTGGCCTTGGGATCTGGAACCCCACCGCGCCAATGCGTCAAACTCCGGTAGAATTTCGTCAGCAGTTACCGGCAGCGCCATGAGTATTTCGTCCGAGCATCCGCTAGAGCTGTTTTTGGAAGTGGCCACCGAAGCCGCCCGTGCTGGGGGGGAAGTGCTGACCAAATTTGCCGGTTCCCTATCCAACATTCAAGAGAAGGGCCGGCCGGGGGACCTAGTGACCGAAGCAGATAAGGGCTCAGAAGCGGTGGTGCTGGAAGTGCTGCAGCGCCGCCTGCCGGACCACGCCATTTTGGCGGAGGAATCTGGGGATATCGGCAACCCCAGTGACACCCCCTATCTATGGGCCATCGACCCCCTAGATGGCACCACCAACTACACCCACAGCTACCCCTTCTACGCCGTTTCCATTGGGCTGTTGATTCACGGCGTACCCAGCGTGGGGGTAGTCTTCAACCCCTGTATGAATGAGCTATTTCAGGCAGCGATTGGCTGTGGGGCGACCCTTAACCAAAAACCCATCTCCGTCTCCAAGACCGCCGAGCTAAAAAACAGCCTGCTGGTGACCGGCTTTGCCTACGACCGCCGCGAGACCATCGACACCAACTACGCCGAGTTCTGTCACCTTACCCATCTCACCCAAGGCGTCCGCCGAGGCGGCTCGGCCTCGGTGGATTTAGCCTATGTAGCCTGCGGCAGACTGGATGGCTATTGGGAGCGGGGGCTATCGCCTTGGGATTTGGCGGCCGGGGTAGTGCTGGTGCAGGAAGCGGGAGGCCAGGTAACCGCTTATGACCAAAGTCCATTTGAGCTGGAAACGGGGCGAATTTTAGCCACTAACGGGCCGCTTCATCCAACCCTCAGCAAAGCACTACTTTCAATAAAGCCTCTGCAAGAATTTGCGCCCTCATAACATATACATTTGAATTTACCTGTGAGAGCTGAGTACACTAAGAATAGACGCCGCTGTTGTAAGGGAATCTAAACGCGCATGGCTCTGAAGATCGATCGTGGGCTGTTTACCGGGGAGTTCGTGGATCATCATGCCGTTTTAGGAATCCCCATTACGGCCGATCCAGGCGGCGTTCGTAAGCGATATCTGCGCATCGTGCGGCGGCTCCACCCCGACAGCGCCTCCATTAAAACTACTGCTGAGCAGCAGCTGGCCAACGAGTTGCTCTCGAAGCTGGTGAACCCGGCCTATGAGAAGCTCTCCCAAGAAGGTGAGTACAACGAGTACGCGCTGCTGCTGGAGCTCAAAGGGAAAGAGGCCCGGCAGCGGGAAGAGACCATCATTCTCAATGGCAACTACGCCCGGCAGCTTGCCTCCACCCCCGATATTGAGGGCACCTATCTCAAAGGTGTGGAGGAATTGGGCAGTAAGCTATACCAGTCTATCAACGACAGCGTGGGGTTGGTCGGCGAGCTCAGCGAGCTAAACATGGTCTACCTAATGCGCCAGCAAACGGGTAGCCTCCGCCGAGACAGCAATAAAGCTGCCGACACCGCGCCCACGACTTCCGGCGCTCGCGACACTGGCAGTGGCCCGACGCGCCCGCCCTCCATGACAGATCTGATCAACGCCTACATGCGGCGAGCGGAGGAGTACGCCACCAAGCATCGCTACAATCAAGCGGTACTAGAGATGCGAGAGGCCCTAAAGCTAGATCCCCAAAATAGCCACTGTCATGCCCGCTTGGGAATGATTTACCTCAAAAATGAGCAGCCAACGATGGCCAAGGTCCACTTCCGCAAGGCCCTGCAGCTTAACCCTAACGAAACCATTGCGAAAGAGGGCCTGCGCCGCGTAGATCCGAGCAGTGCTAGCCCCAGTAAAGCCAACAAAGCAAAGCCTGGCAAAGCTAAGAAGGGGAACGGCGGCTTCTTGGGCCTGTTTGGCCGTAACTGAGTCTTGCTTAGGTGGGAGAGGGCGCTTCTGTAGAAGCCCTTTGAGCAAAATCGTCATAGATCATCTGCCGGGGTAGGACGCTCCCCGTGCATAATTAAACTGGATGCTCATGTTCAGCCTGAGGCTATGGTTCATCAACTTCCGACGGGTGCCCGGGATCTGCTGCCCCTTGATGTGGCCCAGAAGCAGTGGATTAAGCGGCGACTGCAGCAGCGGTTTGAACGCTGGGGCTATCACAGAATTATCACGCCAACCCTAGAGAAACTGGAAACGCTAACGGCGGGAGGGGCCGTTAACCCGTCGGCGGTTATTCAGCTCCATGATGCCGAAAACGAAGTGTTGGGTCTGCGACCGGAGCTGACGGCTTCCGTAGCCCGGGCAGCGGTCGCGCGCATGGATGGGGTTAGCCTGCCACAGCGGCTATACTACAGCGCCAACGTCTTTCGGCGACTGGGGCAAGATAGCTCCTACCACCAGCACGAGTTCTACCAGGCGGGGGTAGAGATGGTGGGCAGCGGCGGGGTGGTGGCCGATGCGGAAATGCTGCTGCTGCTGACGGATTGTCTGCACAGCCTTGGCTTGACGGACTGGCATATCATTATTGGGGAAGCGGCCCTAACGCGATCGCTTCTACAAACCTTTCCGGTCTCGCATCAGAAAGCGATTCTGAGCGCTTTCGCCACGGTAGATCGCGTGGCTTTGGAGACCATGCCCCTGGCCGATGACCTCCGGCAGCATGCCCTGATACTATTCGACCTGCGGGGTCAACAGCCAGAAGATGTGATTCAGCAATTGGCTCAGCTCAACCTCAGTGAGTCTCAGCGGCAGCTGGTTAACCGGCTCAAAGGGCTGTTTGATCTGCTCAACGATGCCTGGCAGGATCGCCAAATTAGGAGTGCTAGCCCCATTAAACCCCACATCGTCCTAGACCTAAGCCTGATTCAAACCTTTGACTACTACAGCGGCATTGTTTTTGATGTGGTCTCAGTCAATGGCTCGGGTCACCAGCGGCTGGGCCAAGGCGGGCGATATGACCACCTGCTAGGGGTTTACCACCCTGAAGGTACCTCCTATCCGGGGGTAGGCTTTGTCCTCAACGTGGATGAGCTGCACCAGAGCCTGCTGTCCACGGGTCGCTTGCCAGACCAAGCGCCAACGAGTAACTGGCTGGTGGTGCCTAAGACCCCAGCGGCTCATGGGGCGGCGTTTGCCTACGCCCAACGCATCCGCGAGTCGGCTTCTCTGGTACGGGTAGAGGTTGACCTGAGCGATCGCATCAGCTTAGATGACGCGCGCCAGTACGCTAGACAGCGACGAATTGAGCAGTTGGCCTGGATTGATGAGGCGGGTAACCCTACTATCGAGCGCTTGATATAGGTTTTCTCAAGAGGGCTATGCAGGTCAGCGCGCTGCTTGGCTCTGAAACTTTCCGACGCATCATCAAAAGCAGTCTTAGCAAAATGGCCAATATAAAAGCCACCATCCTGCAGGATAGTGGCTTTTATATTAACTAAACTGGGGTGCTAGGATTCGAACCTAGGAATGGCGAGACCAAAACCCGCTGCCTTACCGCTTGGCGACACCCCAACGAGCACTAGAATAGTATAGCAAGCCTCAGCCAAAGTCTGTCAAGCTTGGATCTTTTGCTGTGTAGCAGTTGCCATAAAGCTGTGTGCGCGGCTGAGCGTCACTTGGCTCCGTGACGCTACGCTTTATCACCAGGATTGCCCTGAGCAAAGTGACCAAAGCTATAAACATACAAGAAGCGGCGTAGGAACTCCTACGCCGCTTTCCAGCTCAGTTATTCAGTTCCCTACTTTGAGAGGGTGGGTAACTCCTGACCTTCAATCCCGAAGATAGAGGGAGCATTAAGGACAGGTAGGTTGACCTGGATCGGGTTGCGAGCTAGAGCCGTTTGGTACTCCGTAACCCGAGTCGCTACCTGGTAGGTCTTGACGTCATAGGCCTGGGTCGCCAGCTTCGGGTAGACGCCGATGCTGATGATGGGAATCAGCAGGGAGGCGGCGATGAAGGCCTCACGGGGCTTGATGTCGAAAGACATTGAACCGGACTCAAGCTGGGCGGCCTCACCGTAGAACACCTGGCGCAGCATGGACAGCAGGTAGATGGGAGCCAGGATGACGCCGATAGCGGCTAGGCCCACAATCACGGTCTTGAAGGCGGTGGTGTAAGCATCGCTAGCGGTAAAGCCGAGGAACACCGTAATCTCGCCAACGAAGCCGCTCATACCAGGCAGGGCCAAAGATGCCAGAGAACCCGCGGTAAAGAAGGCGAAGGTCTTGGGCATCAGCTTGCCCATACCACCCATGGCTTCCATATCTAGGGTGTGGGTGCGCTCGTAGGTAACGCCGGAGAGGAAGAAGAGAACCGCGGCAATTAGACCGTGGGAGACCATCTGCAGCATCGCGCCGTTGACGCCCAGCGGGGTGTAGGCCGAGATGCCGATGAGGACGAAGCCCATGTGAGCGATGGAAGAGTAAGCCATGCGGCGCTTGAGGTTAGTCTGCGCAAAGGCCGTCAAGGACGCGTAGACGATGCTAATCACACCCAGGACTGCTAGAGCCGGCGCAAAGTAAGCGTGGGCGTTGGGCAGCATCTCCATGTTGATGCGGATGAGACCGTAGCCTGCCATCTTCAGCAGCACGCCAGCCAGAATCATGGATACTGGGGCGGGCGCTTCGCTGTGGGCGTCGGGTAGCCAGGTGTGGAAGGGAAAGATGGGCAGCTTGACGCCGAAGGCAATCAGCATCGCCGCGTACATGGTCAGCTCAAAAGGTAGCGAGTAGTTCTTGAGCGCTAGCTCAGAGAAGCTAAAGGTCACCGTGTCGCCGTAGAACGCCATCCCTAAGGCAGCCAGCAGGATGAAAATAGAGCCAGCAGCGGTGTAAAGGATGAACTTGGTCGCAGCATACAGACGCTTCTTGCCGCCCCAGATGGAGATCAGCAGGTAAACCGGAATCAGCTCCAGCTCCCACATCAGGAAGAACAGCAGCAGGTCCTGCGCTAGGAACACACCGACTTGAGCCGCATACATAACGAGTATGAGTGCGTAGAAGAGGCGCGGCTTGCGGTTGATGTTCCAGGAGGCCAGGATAGCCAGGGTGCTGATCAGGCCTGAGAGCAGAACCAAGGGTAGGGCTAAACCATCCACGGCCAGAGACCAGTTGAGGCCAATCTGCGGCACCCAGCTAAAGGTCTCGACCATTTGCAGGTCTGAGGTGGTGAAGCTGAAGTTCTGCCAGAAGACAGAAACCATCAGGGAAAATTCTACTAGGGCGACGCCGAGGGTATACCAGCGGACAGTCTTGCCCTCTTTGTCAGGAATAAAAGGAATAGGAAGGGCGGCAATGAGTGGCAACAGTGTGAGGATTGTTAGCCACGGGAGTTGATTACTCATCATGGGTGTCTAACCGAGCGTTTAATACAGCAGTGTGGTGCAAATGCGCCAATACGGTGACAGCATGTGGAGGATCTGCTCGTTGGTCTTTTGTTAAGACGCCCCGTTGTGAGGAGGTGCCAAGTCGCTGTAGAAAACGAAGGGTGCCTTTGACCTGGGAGACCCAGAGCGCCAGCCTTGGCGAGAAGCAGTAGAGGGCTGAGCCCTCATCCCTTGTGGTATGCGCAGTCATGCATCAGCACAAGTCAATCAATTTAGTCGATAAGAATTTCTACCTAATTCGTTCGACAAATTCATCATAACTCGACTTTGTTAAGTTTGTTAACGCTGAGCAAGGTTTTATGTCTGTTTTTTAAGAAGCATTTTTTATAGGATAGGGCGGGATTGCTTAATGAGTCGTATCGTTCCTGATGCTGTCAGGGCCTGAACCCCAGGCGGCAAGGGCAGTACGGTGAATTGCGAGCGGTGAGCGCTCACTCCACGGCTGGAGAACCTACCCTAAGAGGGAGCCGCGATCGCCTTCCCGCCGAGCGACCGCTCCCAAAAGCGCCTGTACTATGGAGGCTGTGATCTGACCCTCGACCCGGCGACATGGAAATCCTCTCCGTCATCCTCACGAACTTTAAAGCCCACCGCGATCGCCAGTTCGAGTTCAAGCCTGGCACCAACGCCATCTGCGGCGAGAATGGTGCGGGCAAGACCAGCATCCTAGAGGCCATCGGCTGGGCGCTGTTCAACTACAGCAGCAGCTATACCAAAGAAGACCTGATCTATAACGGCGCGTCTAGCGCCCAGGCCACCGTCAGCTTTGTCTCCACCCGCGACGGGCGTACCTACGATGTTCAGCGCTGCACCAGCCGGGGCTATACCCTGTACGACCCGCAGCTGGGCCAGCGGCTGCCCTATACCCGCATCGAGTCAGAGGTGCTCCCTTGGCTACGGCAGCATCTGGGATTGTCCCCCGGCACTAACCTAGAAACCCTATTCAAAAACACCATCGGCGTCCCCCAGGGCACCTTCACCGCCGACTTCCAGCTCCCGGCTGAAAAGCGCAAGCAGGTGTTCGACACCATCCTTAAAGTGGGGGAGTACAAGCAGCTCTACAGCCAATTGGCCTCCCTAAAGCGCTACAGCGACAGTCAAATAGCGCTCGTAACCCAGGCGATCGCTCAGCAGGAGGAGACCCTGGCCGGGCTAGAGACTCTGCAGGCGCAGGAGGCGGCGCTCAAGGGCGACATACTTAAAGGAGAGGAGCGGCTCCAAGTCCTGGCCACCCAGCTCGATGCTCTCAGCCAAGAGCAAACCACCCTCGCCCAGCAGGCCGCCGCCCTAGACCAATACCGCACCGCCCTGCAGACCCTCGACGCCCAGGTAACCGGCAAGCGGCGGGAAGCCGCCTTGCAAAGCGACGCCGTAACGCGATCGCAGCAGGCGGTGGCCCAATGCGCTCAACACCAGGCGGGGTACCAGGCTTTCTTGGAGGCTGAATCGGCACTACAGCAGTTAGACCAGCAGCTCAGCCAGCAGACGGACCTGTTGCAGCAGCGCCAGCGTCAGCAAAACGCCCTGGCCACTGCCGAAACGACCCTCGCCACCGTAAAGACCAAGCTGGAGCAGGCAGAGCAGGCTGCCCAAGCGCTGGAGAAGCTGCAGCCCCAGGTGGCACAGCAAACTCAGTTGGAGCAGACTCAGACCCAGTTAGACCAGCAGCAGCGCCAACAGCAGCAACAGCGCGCCGACCGCAATCGCCTGCAGCGAGACCTGGCCCGTCAGCAGCAGGAGCAAGCGCGGCTGGCAAAGACCCTGACCCAGCTAGACGAGCTAGCCCAAAGCCTAGAGCAAATCCCCGAGCTGGAGGCTCAGCGAGACCGGCTGCGCACCCAAATAGGCCGGGTAGATGCTGCCCAGCAGTTTGAGGCGGACCTGCG
>JBCCAG010000796.1:0-2206 GCA_039814955.1 Cyanobacteria bacterium P01_A01_bin.135 | reverse complement strand
CGTCATTTCGTCGCACAATGGATAGGTAGTTCTCGATGACAGATGTCGTCAGGCTTTGCTTCCATATAGGAAAGCGATAGGCGGCGATCGCCATGGGCAACTACTTACTTGGCAATGTACGTTTGAAAAATGTACGTTTTACAAACTGCTTAAAGGGAGATTATTAATATGGACTGGCGTATCGTAGTTGTTCTATCGCCATTGATCCTGGCAGCTAGCTGGGCTGCGTTCAATATTGGACGGGCGGCCTTGGGCCAGGTACAGAACTTCCTGGAAAAATAGACTACGAAGATGGACAGCTTTGCTAGGCTGCAGCCTTAGCAGAGCTCAACACAAGCTTTTGGGGAGGCGGTAACCGCCTCCCCAGTTTTTTGGGCCGACTTATAGCCACCATCACAATGGTTTGTGCCTGGTGGCGCCTCACTTGACTCCGTAACGCTACACTTCATCACCAGGATTGGCCTGAGCAAAGCGACCAAAGCTACATTACTGATGATAGGGCCGGTTCGGTGGCAAAACCTGGTAGGAGGCCTACGGCGATCGCATACTGTTGAGGTCAAGCAAAAACGGTAGCTCCGTAGAGCCGTCGCCCATTACCAAGACCCGGGGCATCCGCGACCCTCCCGAGCGCCATGCCTCAATTGCCTCTTTTTGAAGCACCAGGTCACCTCCCGTTGCCCTGAGAGTTTCGGCCAGCAGCCGCTGCGCTTCCGATTTGCCCTGGGCGCGGTTGATATCCGCCTGGGCCTGCTGCTCGGCCTCCTGAGCAATGTAAACGGCTCGCTGGGCCTGTTGTTCAGCGATCTGCTTCTCCTCTACCGCCCGCGCAAACTCGGGGGTGAAGCTGAGGTCAATGACGCTGGTGTCGAGAATGGAAACCGCGTACTTTTCAAGGCGCTCGCTGAGGGCGTCGTCAAAGTCAGCCTTGAGGTCTTCCCGCTGGGTGATAGACTGCTCGGCGGTGCGCCTAGCGGCGGCAATCTTAAAGGATTCTTGGGTTTGGGGCGCAATCACTTTCGCCACCAGGTTGCGCAAGGTTCCCTGGGTGCGGCGCACGTCCACCACTCGGTCGGGCTCAATGCGGAAGTTGATGGCAAAGCTCGCCGTCAGATCCTGCAAATCCTTGGTTGAAGATTGGGCAGGCACCTCGAACTTCTGCACCGTCAAATCGTAGATATCGACCGTTGAAATAAACGGCGGCTTGACGTGCAGCCCCTCCAGCAGGGCACCATCTTGGGCCTTGCCCAGAATGCTGAGCACGCCGGCCTGCCCCGGGTTGATGACAACAAAGCAGTTGGAAACCAGCAGCAGCAGCGCAGCAGACAAAACGCCCAGCAGGACGGCAACGGTATTTTGAACTTGGGGATCTTTCATGGGCGATCGCATTTATGTTGGGCGCCGGGAGTGCGGATGTCGGCGCTGAGGGCGCATCAATAGCTAAGCTTCAGGGCCGTCACGGGGACGTCATCCCAGGAGTCCACCTCCCGTAGCTGCGCCCGCCAGCCTTCCTGGCGCTGCCGGTCAGTAAGCTTAGCCACAAATTCTTGGTGGCAGGTCTCAGCCTGCTGGCGATCGCAGCTAGCAATGCAGGCCTGGACAAGCCCGCAGGGGTCAATCTGTTCATTCACCCAAATCGTCATCCGGTAGCTCCAACGCAGACCTTCTGTATCCTAGCGCTATTTCTGGGCTAGGGGTAACTTAGCCCAGCCAGTCCTTGAGCTGAGAGGCCACCTGGGGACGGCGGAGCTTGCGCATTGCCTTGGTCTGAATTTGTCGCACCCGCGCCCGGGAGAGATTAAAGTGTCCACCCACCTCGTCTATGGTGTGGTACTGTCCGGTCTCTAGCCCGTAGCGCATGGCAATCACGGCCCGCTCTCGGTCGGTGAGCACGCTGTCGAGCACCTGATGAATGTCCTGGCTCAAGATGGCGTTGTCGATCTGCCGCTCCGCAGGAGCGCTAGCGTCGTCCTCGATGAGGTCTAGCAGCTCGGTGTCCTCCTCTTTGCCAACTCGGTGGTTGAGGGAGAGGGCCCGCCGCCGCATCTGCTGCAGCCGGCGCAGCTGAGGGACCGGCATTTCCAGAGCCTCCGCTAGCTCGGCGTCGGTCGGGGAGCGCTGCAGCCGGTACTGCAAATCCTGGCGGGTCTTTTTAAGCTTGCTCAGCTTGTCATTGATGTGAATTGGCAGGCGAATGGTGCGGGCATCG
>JBCCAG010000432.1:0-4113 GCA_039814955.1 Cyanobacteria bacterium P01_A01_bin.135 | reverse complement strand
AGAGATCGTGGTGCCCAGCTTCGAGCCGGTGACCTCTAACTCCCGTAGCTAACGCTGTCCTTGATTAGGCCCTCAAAACGCCCTGCCTGCTTCTTTTGTCGTTCCCTTAGCCCTTGGTGGCTGAGGGGGCTGGTAAAGGGGCGTAGGGCCGCGGAGCGGGTCGAGCGTCAGTTCTACTGATATCTGCTGGTGACATCTAGGTAAACCAGAACCATTCTGAGCAAGTGGCGTTTCTTCAAGGAAACGCCACTTGCCAAACTAGAAGAGGTCTAGCGAAGCAGCCGGCACAATTTGTAACCGGCTGCTTTGCCGTGCTGTTTTCCTTGTCTGAATGTAACAAAGATGAGTAGGAGTATTACAAAATGTTGCAGCGAGCCGTAGATCAGGAGCACGATGCCTGAGAATTATTCCGGGAGGTGGCTAAGCTTCAGCGCCTCCGATGCCAGTATTAAAAATTCTGGTTAATTTAAACCTTTTTGGAGGAATTCGTCGATGAGCATTGTCACGAAATCTATCGTGAACGCAGATGCTGAGGCTCGCTACCTCAGCCCCGGCGAACTGGACCGGATCAAGTCTTTTGTGACCTCTGGCCAGCGCCGTCTTCGGGTTGCACAGACCCTAACCGACTCCCGTGAGCGGATTGTAAAGCAAGCAGGTGATGCGCTATTCCAAAAGCGCCCTGATGTGGTTTCCCCCGGCGGCAACGCTTACGGTGAGGAAATGACGGCAACCTGCCTGCGCGACATGGATTACTACCTGCGCCTCATCACCTACGGTGTGGTTTCTGGTGACGTAACCCCCATCGAAGAGATCGGCATTGTCGGCGTTCGCGAGATGTACAAGTCTTTGGGTACCCCCATCGAAGCAGTGGCTCAAGCAGTTGCTGAGATGAAGAACGTTGCTACCTCAATGATGTCGGGCGAGGATGCAGCTGAGGCTGGCTCCTACTTCGACTACGTCATCGGGGCAATGCAGTAGAGCCCGAACGTTTACCTCAAGCGTTTGTCGTAACTGTAAAAACTTGGTTTAGGGAATCAATATCATGCAAGACGCAATTACGTCTGTCATTAACTCTTCCGACGTTCAGGGCAAGTATCTGGACGGCGGCGCAATGGACAAGCTGAAGAGCTACTTTGAAACCGGTGAGCTGCGGGTTCGTGCTGCTACCACCATCAGCGCTAACGCAGCCGCTATCGTTAAGGAAGCTGTGGCTAAGTCCCTGCTGTACTCCGATGTGACTCGCCCCGGCGGTAACATGTACACAACCCGTCGCTATGCTGCCTGCATCCGCGATCTGGACTACTACCTGCGCTACTCCACCTACGCAATGCTGGCTGGCGATCCTTCCATCCTTGATGAGCGCGTGCTCAACGGCCTAAAGGAGACCTACAACTCCCTGGGTGTGCCCATCGGTTCCACCGTTCAGGCAATTCAGGCAATGAAAGAGGTCACCGCTAGCCTAGTTGGCCCTGACGCCGGCAAGGAAATGGGCGTGTACCTCGACTACATCTGCTCTGGCTTGAGCTAGTACCGCTGCGCGATTTTTAAAGGTCGCATTTGAGGGCTGGGAATTGCAGGTCGATTCTAGGGCGTCAATGGCAAGGCTTCTTAAAGCAAACGCTATGACGGTTTAGGCGATCGCAAGCCCCAGTCCTCATCTTGTAATAAGACTCGTTTGACGATAATCAGCATTTATTGAGGAGTTTGCTCCATGCGCATGTTTAAAGTGACGGCCTGTGTCCCCAGCCAGACTCGGATTCGTACCCAGCGGGAGCTGCAGAACACCTACTTTACAAAGCTTGTTCCTTACGGTAATTGGTTTACCGAGCAGCAGCGAATTCAGAAAATGGGCGGTAAAATCGTCAAGGTAGAGCTGGCAACGGGAAAGCCCGGCATGAACACGGGGCTAGCCTAGCTGGATTTACAACAAGGTGCGGTGATTTGCTTCAGAGCACTGCGAACGTTTGAAAAGGGGTCATCTGGCCTCTTTTTGCTTTTTGGCCCCCTTGCATGATTTCTCCCATGGCCCTCTCCACCGCGACAGTCATCCGCTACCTGTTCCCCTTCATTGATGTCTCAGCGCGGCGCTGGGCATTTGAAGCGCGGCTGCTGCGCTGGCTAACGCTAATCTGGCTGATGGTGGGCCTGATTGTTCTTTTTTCAGCGTCTTACGTGGTCGCCGATGCGGAAAAGGGTGACGGGCTCTACTACTTCAAAATGCAGCTAATTTGGGTGTTTTTAGGGCTAGTGATCTTCAACACCGTGACCCATCTCCCCATCAAGGTCACCCTAGGGCTGTCGCCGCTGCTATACGCCATTGTGTCGGCCCTGATCATCGCAACCCTGCTGCCCGGCGTAGGGGTTACCGTCAACGGCGCTACCCGCTGGCTCGTGATTGGCCCTCTGGGGATTCAGCCGTCGGAGCTGATTAAGCCGATGCTGATTTTGCAGGGGGCCCACGTGTTTGGGCTTTGGCATCACCTACGCCTAGGCACCCGGTTGAGCTGGATTGTGTTTTTCGTTGGGGTGACCGGCTGTATTTTGATGCAGCCCAACCTGAGTACAGCGGCGCTCTGTGGGTTAGTGCTCTGGGGCATTGCCCTTGCCTCGGATATACCGTTGAAGTTTGTCAGCAGCGCTGCTGTAGGGGGCTTTGCAGTAGCAGCACTAAGCGCCAGCTTGCGGGAGTACCAGCGCCGCCGCCTGATTTCGTTTCTCAACCCCTGGGAGGCGCCTACGGGCGATGGCTATCAACTGATTCAGAGCCTGCTCGCCATTGGCTCGGGTGGTTTTTGGGGGACGGGGCTGGGGTTCTCCTACCAAAAGCTGTTTTACCTGCCGATTCAGTACACAGACTTTATTTTTGCGGTGTTCGCCGAGGAGTTTGGATTTATTGGGGCAATATTTTTCCTGAGCCTGCTGCTGCTGTACGCAACCATCGGCCTGCGTATTGCTCTAAGGGCGACGCGCCCGGTGCACCAGCTATTGGCCTTGGGGGCAGTGCTGTTGCTAGTGGGCCAGTCTATTCTCAATATCGGGGTGGCATCTGGAGTGTTGCCAACCACGGGGCTGCCCCTGCCCCTGATGAGCTATGGCGGCAGCTCAATGCTGGGGAGCCTAGCGGTGGCGGGTATTTTGGTGAGAGTGGCCCGCGAGAGCTGCGGCGCTGAGGTGGTAGCGCTCACCTAGCAGCGATCGCCGCTAGAATAACCGCCGCAAAATAAATATGCCTGCCAGGGTATAAGGGGCCGCAGCGCGGCGAAAGCAGGTCAGGTCGCTAGTTTTCGTTAAGATGAGTAGTGGTGGCGATCGCCCCTTGTAGCTACCCCCTTAGAGACAATCTGCATCAACCTCTTATGGATACCCTAGAGCTCTGGCTATACAACCTTGAGCATTTTGCCGACTCAACCGTCGTCAGCCAACTTGACCACCTGAGCCCGGTCAGCGTTGCGGTAATTTTTGCGGCGGGGCTAGTCACCAGCTTGACCCCCTGCATGCTCTCCATGCTGCCGATTACCGTTGGCTACATCGGCGGCTACGAAGCTGACAGCCGCTACCAAGCCGCGCGACAGTCCCTGTGGTTTGCCCTAGGTCTGGCGACCACTTTGGCGGGCCTAGGCCTGGTGGCGGCGCTGGCAGGGCGCGTGTACGGCCAGGTGGGGGTGGGGTTGCCGCTGGTGGTGAGCGCGATCGCCATTGTCATGGGGCTAAATTTGCTGGGGCTGCTGCCGCTGCGCTTTCCCAGCTTGGGGAGCACCGACTGGATTACTAAAGACATGCCGGGCGGGGCCAGGGCGTACCTGATTGGCCTCACCTTTGGGCTGGTGGCCTCCCCCTGCAGCACCCCGGTGCTGGCTACTCTGCTTACCTGGGTTTCTGCCACAGGGGACCCAGTGCTGGGGAGCGGCCTACTGTTGGCCTACACTATTGGCTATGTAACGCCGCTGGTGCTAGCGGGCACCTTCACCGCCTCCATTAAAAAGCTGCTGGAGCTGCGCCAGTGGTCTAGCTGGATCACCCCGGCCAGCGGAGCGCTGCTGCTGGGGTTCGGGGTGGTTTCGTTTTTGCTGCGGTTGCCGGTGATGTAATTTATGGCGCGCAATGCTCCCCCTT
>JBCCAG010000553.1:0-3362 GCA_039814955.1 Cyanobacteria bacterium P01_A01_bin.135 | reverse complement strand
GGGCACCGTTTATCTTGATTGGCAATGGACTGTAGGGCCTATTCAGCCTTTATTCTTTATTTGCTGCGGACTGCCCTGGCGACGCGCCGAGCGAAATCGCTTCGGATGGGGCTCCCCCACTAAAATGACTGACTTCTTGATGCGGCCCACCAGCGGCGATGTTCTTGCCCCTACCGTAAAGCCATTGCCCACCCGGCGCCGCTGTAGCCGCAGCACCACCAAATCGTGAACCTGGGATGCACGGACGATTGCTCCCACCACGCTGTCGCTAGCCGTCAGCTGAAGTTCGATCTCGCACTCCGCAGCGGGCAGCCGCTCCAGCAGGGTTTCGAGCTGCTTTCTCACCCTGGCCCGGTAGGTTTGGGAGGCCCTTAGGGGATGAACATGCAAGAGCGTGACTTTTGCCTGGTTAGCGCTAGCCAGCACTTGGGCAAACCGCAGCGCTCTCAAGGCCGAAGGGGACGGCGTCTCGATGGGTAGCAAAACGGTGCGCGTAGCGCTGAGCGGCCCTTGCAACCGGGTCACCACCACCGGGCAGTGGGCCGCCCACAGCACATCATCCTGGATGGCGCTAAATAGCCGGGGCCCTAGGGGCGATCGCCCCATCCCCAGCACGATCAAATTGGCTTGCTCCTCTAACCCTACATGGCAAATAGCCTGGGCTACGTTGTACTCAATCCGTAGCTTGGGGTCTACCCTAGCGTCGAACTCCTCGCCAATGGCCACCGCCGCCGCCAGCTGAGCGCGGCTGCGGGTCACGGCCCGGGTCAGCTGCGGCGAATCCATTTTAGGCTGAGCCAGGGCAATGGCCAATGGGAGTACCCGGCCCGCTTCGTAGCGGGCCATGGTCGCCGCCAGCTCTAGCAGCGATCGCTGGGTATCCGGGTTGTACACCGGCACTACGACCGAAAAAGCCTCTGGTATCGCACTCGGGGGTGGCAGCCAGTCCAATTGAGGCTTACCCTCATCTTCCACAAGCTGATGTCTAGCAAGCTGACGGGCGCTGCGGGCTGTGACGAGCGGCCCCACAATAGCGGTGACCAACATCAGCAAAATGACGCTATTGAATACCTGAGTATTGAGAATCTCCGCTTCATAGCCCACCAGCGCCGCCGCCAGGGTTGCTGCCACCTGGGGCACCGATAGCGACCACATGGTCCAGGTTTGGGGCCAACTGTAGCCGAATACTTGCCGGGTCACTAAGGCCGCTAGCAGCTTGGTGACCAGCAGCGTCGCCACAATCAGCAGCGGTATTTCAATAAACAGCAGCAGGCTCCCAAAAGCTCTCAGGTCCAACAGCATCCCCATAGCTACAAAAAACATGGGAATAAACAGGACGCTGCCCAAAAACTCGGTCTTTTCCTTCACGGGGCCGTCGCCAATGATGCTGTTGATCGCCAGCCCGGCCAAAAACGCGCCGATGATGTTCTCCACACCAATTAGCTGCGCTCCCAAGGCGCACAAAAACACCGACAGCATCACAAACAAAAACTGGTTGCCCTCATCTTGGCCCGTGCGGCGGAAAAAGGCCCGCCCTAAGTATTTGAGCCCCACCAAAACGGCAGCGCTGTACAGCGCCAGAGACCCCAGCAGATAGGCCAGCTTCAGCGCGGTAAAATCCCCTTGGCTAATGCCGAGACAAATGGCCAGCACCAGCAGCGCACCGATATCGGTGAAGATTGTAGCGCCTACGGTAATGACCACGGCCTCATCCCCCACCACCCCCAGCCGCTGCACAATGGGATAGGCCAGTAGGGTATGGGAGGCTAGCAAAGAGCCGATCAGCACCGCTGCCAACCAGCCGTAGCCTAGTACAAGCCCTATCGCAACGCCACCGAGTAGAGGAATGGCGAAGGTAGAGAAGCCAAACAGCAGAGCGCGATCGCGGGTTTTCTGGAACAGAGCCAGGTCGATTTCCAACCCCGCCACAAACATCAGGTAGATCTTGCCGATCTCTGAGAACAGCTTCATGGTCTCGGAATCTGAGCGCAGCCAGCCCAGCCCGCTGCCCCCAAACACCACACCCGCCACCAGCAGCCCCACCAGCCCCGGCAGCCGCAGCCGCTCGAACAGGGGCGGGGTGATGAGCACAATGGCGAGCAGCAGGGCAAAGGTGGCCACAGGTGCTGCGAAGGCTTGAGAGACGGGTTCAGTGAGAATCAGCATGGCCATTTCCCCAGTAATGGAATCTAGCAATAGTCGATCTAGAACGGTCGTAGCGGCTGCCTCTCCCCTAGGTAGAACTCATCCACCAATAGTAATCTTGAATGGCTGACAGCAGGGTAAGGGAGCAGCAGAGGGTATTCCGAGAAATGTAATTATCCGCTCCGATAAATATGGCGGGTCTAGCCAGTCTTTTTTTGACTAGCGAACAACTAACTCAAGTAAAATAGAGCCGCCAAAGCTAGCCGGTCCGCTATGACAATTAGTTTTGCTTTTATTGGCCCCTCTCTGCTCTCCGCCGCCATTCCCAGTCTGGTTGCTCAGGTTGCTGAGCCCCCCTCCGTCGAGCCCCAGCCTGAACCTGAACTAGCCCCGCTGCCGCCGCCTGAGGAGCTGCTTGCCCCCCCTGAAGCGGAGACGGTGCCGGAACCGAGTCCAGAGGTGCCCGCTGAGATATTTGTGGAGCGCTTTGCCCTAGAGGGCAACACCGTCATTGACGATGAGACCCTGTTTGAGGTGCTGGAGCCCTTTACCGGGCGAGCGCTCTCTTTCGCCGAACTGCTGCAGGCCCGCAGCGCCGTCACCCAGCGCTACATCGACGAGGGCTACGTCACCTCTGGGGCATTCATCCCGCCCCAGACCTTGATCGACGTCGTCACTATTCAGGTGCTGGAGGGGCAGCTCTCGGAAATTAATGTGGAAGTCGATGGGCGGCTGAACGCTGGCTACGTGCGGCGGCGACTGCGGCGGGCGGCTGCTCCCGTGCTGAATACTGAGGTGCTGCTAGAGGCGCTGCAGCTCCTACAGATTGACCCGCTGATTAACACGATTTCTGCTGAGCTATCGGCCGGGGTGCAGCCCGGGACGAGCATTCTGGATGTGAGCATCGATGAGGCCGACACCTTTGATGTGGCGCTACAGCTCGATAACGGGCGCTCCCCCAGCGTCGGCAGCTTTCGGCGGGGGGCGACCCTAAGCTATGGCAACCTGCTGGGCATTGGCGATGCCATTAGCGTCGGCTACGCCAATACCGACGGCAGCGATACGGTGGATTTTAGCTATCAGATTCCTGTCAACGCCAGCGGCGGCACCTTCACCACCAACCTCGGCTTCACCGACAGCGAAGTCATCGAAGATCCATTCAACTTTTTGGATATTCAATCGGAGTCTCGCTTTTACGAATTCACCTATCGCCAGCC
>JBCCAG010000032.1:0-14043 GCA_039814955.1 Cyanobacteria bacterium P01_A01_bin.135 | reverse complement strand
CCGCCGACGAGGAAGCCGCCGCCAAACTCACTCCAACCCTCGCTGCTGTTGAGCGCCTCGGGGGGATTGGGGTTGGTGATGGTTGCAATCGGCTTGTCGACGCCGTTACTGGAATAGAGGGATAGACAGACCGTTAAGATCAGTACCAGCAGGATGGCCGCAGCTGCCCCGGCAAACCCAGAAAAATCAGAGCTGCGCAGTGGCCCTAGTAAAGCGAACGGTCCGTACAGCAGGTAACCATGGGCCATGCCCACTTCAAGGCCCCGCCGCTGAGCCGACAGGCCAGAGCGATAAGCAGGTAGATTATTGATAAAAGTTCGCGTAAAGGCTGATGAATTGATGGGGGTTGCCAAGTTGCCCACCTGAGGGTCACCACCGGCATGAACTACTTCAGAGCTTCTCGCCTCTTGAACAAAGTCAGGAACCTGAGTCATATTTTTCCTCCTAAAAAAATTGATGCTTAAACCAGACTTGTGGTGACCCTAGATACCAGTGGCATCTTCGCGTTCGATGTAGATAAACAGCAGGGCCATCGTAACTGCTGGAAACACCAATCCGACGACGGGTACCAGGATGGACGGCAAATAGGATGCGGCCATAGATTTATTTCCTACAAAGTGCAATAAGGTTACGGAACGCCGCTGGCATAGAGCGGGCTGTAGACATGACTGTACTGTGAATCCTTTAGGGACAGACTATCTACTAAGAATTTTTAACAATGTTGAATCAGCGTAAGTAAACTTAGATAAATCGCAACAATTCTTACGGTCTCTGCTGCAAGGTGGAAATATCCTAGCCTCGCTGCAGGCTCAAAATTCAGCGTTTCCGTTCGCTGTTCTCTACCGTAAGATGTTTCGTCATCTTTTGTCATCTGGAAACTGGAAGGGATTGATCGCATCATCAGCGGCCATCGGTTGCGGCCCCGGCGGGGAACCTGGAGGGGGCGTTACCATCACCGCGAAGGAGCATTCTGCTAAGGGCCAAACCCGGTCTGAACTGGCGGCAGGATGTAGGGAGAGCCGGGCAAGGACAAGCGGTGCTTTCAGAGCAGCGGTGAGCGGCACTAGCCAGTCAAACCGGTGGGGCAGGTGGGTGATGGTCTGCGGATAGATGTGCTGGGCGATAGTCTCCCCCGTATTCGTCGCAATTAGGAGGAGAGTCATGGTGCTGGGTCCACTGGGCTTTGCGCCAGCGACCTGTCCCTGCAAGGCAATGGGCTGACCGGCCTCAACTCGGTAGGCCGAGGTTTGTAGCTCAATCGTTGCCTGGGTGGACGGCGATCGCTCCGGCGTGGCGTCAGGCGGGCCGTCAGCAAGCTGCTGGGACAGCGCCGTAATCACCTGGTCTGCTACGGCTTCCACCGTTTGAAACAGATCGGCAACCGAGACCATGGCCGGATCTACTGGCGCTGCCTCCGATAGAACAGGAGCGGTGGCAGCGCTGCCCTGCGGCTCTGGCGTTTGAGGGGGCTTTGCGCCAGCGCCGTCACCACCATAGCCCGCCATCAGCCGGGATAAATCGGGGGAGGCCTCCAGCTCAGGGGCTCCGTCTTGGGGATCGACCCGCAAATGCAGGGTAGCAACCGCGCCTTGGCTACGGCACTTAATGTCCCAGAGACCAGGCTGTAGCCGGCTGAAGGGGAAAATGCCCACCAAACCTTTGCCATTAGTTTGGGCGGTGCGGCGACGCTGGTGAACCTTGGGCAGGTCAAATTCCCGGTAGGCTAGGGAGATATCGACCGAATGCGCTCCTTGCTGGGACTGGCCAACGAGTCGGTAGCGGCCTTCTAGAATTTCCGCTTCTGGGGCTTCTAAGGGCAGCCAATCGCGATCGCCCTCCTGCTGAATTAGAAACCGCCAGTTCTTCATAGGTGCCTCAGGGTAGGTGCCTTAGCCGGTGCCGCAATCGGTGATTTATCGGATCAACACAAAGCGATCGCTCACGTCTAGACTAGCGCGGAACTCAGCCCATCTGCGCTAGCTTAACCCTCAGGGCTAACGTCACCGCAGTTTATAGGAGTATCGCGTCGCCATGGCCACCATCTTACGCAGCTGGAGCTACCGGTATCAGTGGCTATATGACACCGTGTCTTGGTTTAGTACCCTACCCGTGGGGGGCATTGACCGTTTTCACCAGCTTCCCCTCAGCGGGCTATCCCTAGGGGCTGAGGCCGAAGTCCTTGACCTCTGCTGCGGCAGTGGCCAGGCGACTGCCTACCTCACCCAGCGCTACCGCAGCGTCACGGGGCTAGACGCCTCCCCCCTGTCCATTAAGCGGGCCCAGGCCAACGTCCCCGCCGCCACCTATGTGGAGGGATGGGCTGAAGCGATGCCGTTTGAGGACCAGCGGTTTGATCTGGTGCACAGCAGCGTCGCCCTCCACGAGATGAAGCCAAAGCAGCTCAGCCAAATTTTGCAAGAGATATGTCGGGTCCTCAAACCAGGAGGGATATTTGCCTGCATTGACCTGCATCAGCCCACCAATCCGCTGCTAGTGCCGGGGCTGTATGCCTTTATGCTGCTGTTTGAGACTGAAACTGCCTGGCAGCTAGTTCGCTCCGATCTGCCGGAGACCGTGGCTGACCACGGGCTGGTTATTCAACAGCATACGTACCACGGCGGCGGCAGCCTGCAGGTGATCCAGGCAAGCAAACCCAGCTAGCGTGTACGCCCAGTAATACGCCCGATCTTTAATACAACCGATCCTTGGCTTAACCCTATATGTGGGGTCATAATAAGATCACAACGCTACTCATGTGGTCTTGAGCCATGTATCCCATTTCAGCCGCCAAGCTTCAAACCTACTACCGCTGCCCCCGTGCCTACTACTACCGCTATCAGCGGAAGCTGCCCAGCGCGGCGTTCTTTGGGTCAGCGGCCCTCGGAACCTCCTTGCATCAGGCTTTGGCTAGCATTTACCGGGACTGGCACTACCAGGAGCCGGTGCCTGAATTTAGCTGGCTGGACCGCTGCTGGGGAGAACAGTCTCGGGCCCTGACTACCTCTCAGCAGAATGAGGGACGGCGGATTCTCCAGCGCTACTACAGCGAGTTTATGCTGGGGGGAGATACGCTGCGCAAGCCCTTAGCGGTGGAGGGCCGCATTCAGGGGGGGCTGCGGGTGCAGAACCTGGAGTTCACTTTGTCGGGCCGCTACGACCGGCTAGACTACCTGGACAATGGCTTGGAGCTGATTGACTACAAGTCTAGCAAAGAGACCAGCACGCCCGACCCCGACGATATAGACCTGCAGATTGGCCTTTACTACCTGGCCTTAGAGCAGCGCTACCACCGGCAGCTCAAGCGGCTGAGCATTATCTATCTGCGTACGGGAGAGAAGCTGGGCTTTAGCGCGACGCCATTTCACCGCGAGCGGGTGAAGACCCTGGTGGGAGAGATCGCCGTGCAGCTGCGCCACGACTGCCGGTGGCAGCCGTTCCCGGGCAACCAGTGCGACCGCTGCGCCTACGCCCGCTACTGCCCCGCGATGCAGGCCGAGCCAGAGCCGCTGCCCCTAGAGGCCAGGCCAGAACCCCAACTGCAGCTTGCCCTCAGTCTGTAGTCCAAGTTTAATCTGCGAGGGTAGCCCGGTAGACGCCCATCTCGTTATAGTAAATGTAACGAAATGTATAGCGAATAGCAGTGACCGTGGCACAGACCGATGCCTTTCAGCAGGCAACCCAATCCTTAGCAGACCGCGATCGCAGCGACCTTACCCGGGGTCGCTGTGTCGTCATTCAGGCCAGTGGCCATCACCAAGGCCTAATCTTGATCGACGCCGCCAGAGATGCGGTATGGCAGGTAATCACCGATTACGAGAGCTTCCCTAGCTTTTTACCGACGGTGGTGGACGCCCAGGTAATTGAGGATGAGGGCGATCGCAAGCTCGTAGAGCAGGTGGACGAGCGCCAGGTGCTGTTTACCAAAGTGACGTCCCGCATTCAAACGGAGAATGTGGAAACCCCGCCCCACAAGGTGACGTTCGAGCTGACCCAGGGCGATCTAAACCGATTTCGGGGAAGCTGGCGGACGGTGTTGGCCTCCACCGAGTCAGCCCAGCCGACCCTGCTGTTGCAAACCGTAGATGCGGAGGCGGGAGCAGGCCCATTAGAAATGGCGTTTGACCAACTGCTGAAGCGCAGCATCCGGGAGAACCTGCAAGCGATCGCCCAAGAAGTTTACCGGCGCGATCGCCCTTAAAGGCAGTCCTACGGTGCAGATGGCGCGGAAATAGAAAAATTAGCGAAATCTACGTAAGTGTCCTGGGGAGTCGCCCAAGAGGCATCGCCACCGCCGAAGAAGGTGGAAAAGAAGATACCGTCAAGCTTCAGGTCCTCTACCGAGCGGAAGATGAGACCACTTTGATCTAAGACGAGCTGGTCGTCTAGCCAGACGCGCACCCGACCGTCAGCAACCCCGGGCTGATTGAGGTCAATCTGCTGTTCTAGGTGGTGCCAGACTCCCGGCTGAAAGCGCCAGTTGCCGCGCCCGATAGAAGTGCCGTGGCGACGGCTAGTGGGCAGATAGGCGTAAAGTTCACCATCCCCATCAGCGCGCCACATAAACCGCGTCGAGAACCCGTCCCGACCGTCGGGGATGTTGCCGCCGCTCCCCCCCTCACCGCCGTAGAGGCCGGGCAGCTTCCCCCCTTTCACAAAGTCAAAGTTGGGGGAAAACCGCAGGTGGTAGCTCAACCGCATGGATTCTTGGGACGGAATGCCTAAATCGGCGTAGAACTGTGCCCCACCGATGGGTACGTTGTCTTTGCGCGATACAGACGGGCTCGCTGACCCAGCAGGATAGCGAACGCGCAAAAAGGTTGGAAATGGGGACTCCCCTGAGGTTACCCGCTGCAGGTTTTCTTCCCCCCAGGCACGATCGCTGGACATGTTCCATTCCCCTTGCCAGGCGTCAGCGCTAAACTGAGTGGACCACAGGGGGTCTGCAGAGACCGCTTCGGAAGAGACCGCCGCTGTAGCGATCGAGGTGGTTTGAGCAGGGGATTCTTGAGTGGTGCTAGTAGAGGGCGCTATTGGGGTACTGCAGCTCTGTAGAGCTAATAGGTAGGGCGCCGCAAGGATCGCTGCAGCGTGCTGGAACCGAGAGGGTTTCATAGTCATTTACCAGTGGCATAGTATAGACAATCGAATAGATTTGGGAGTAGCCGGCGGTATATCTGCCCGAATCCCATGTGGGGCAATTCCCAGACTTTTCCGAACCATGGCCACCGCTCTCAAATCCTACTGATGGCATGCTGCTTACGACCTAGAGCCTTACTTGAGCAGCGTTAGGAACCGGTCGGGAAATGCACCTCACCTTCAACATTCAGTGTTTGGGTCATCAAAACAGGCTGTTGATGACCGACTTGACTAAGGGAGGTGTAGTCAACGTGAATCTCTTGAGCATCCTTTAGATGGATCGCCGAACCCACATGCTCAATATCTAATCGATTGAGGTGAGATAGAAAGGTATCCTGTATGGAAATTACATCGATCGGCTGAGCATCCACAATCTCCTGATGACCTATGTGCACAGCGAATTCCTCTAGTCGAACATCTTCTAGATGTAACTTTGGAGGTTTCGATGGCGAAGAAGGTGCCACCTCAGTCGGTGGTTGAATAGTGAGGATTTGGGGCGCACGCCAACCCTCAAGATGGACCTTCAGAATTGTGCGCCGACTGCCTTGACCAGCAATCGCAATCCGGCTGCGATTGATTGTGATGGGTTGAAAGATATCGAGGGTTCCCGCCGGCAGCTGCACGACAGCGGAAGTTTCGGTCGGTAGCTTTGTCAGCAGCGCCTGTAGCGCTACGGCATCGTCCTGATTGTCGTTTGGAATAACGCCGTGGACCTGGGCATCGATGACCTGCTCAGCGGCCACAGTGGAGCGAGCTGCCTGGAGATGCCACAGCAGGTCAGCCGAATCCTGAAATGGATTGACCAGGTCCGCCAGCCAGCAGAGTAGAATCGCGAAGCAAAATAGCTGTACTCCGTAGAGGAAGCGCGATGTCCCCAGGCGCGCCACCTTTGTCCAGCCAGTGCCTGCTGCCGAGATACTTTGATTGCCGCGGTTCTTCCATTTCTGCTGGGCCAGATTCATCTGCGTCCAGATCTTGACGATGCAGGAGCTCCACTGCGCTGCTAGAAAAACCGGAATGTGAATTAGCTTTAGGTGAGACTGTCGTCCGAAGAAGATGATCATCAACATCAAAGGGCGGCTGAAGCACACCCAGCAGCAAACCAGCCCGAAAGCCAGCCAATTTTGCTGCACCAAGAAAAGCACAATTGCCCCTGGCGTAATCAGCGATGTCCAAAAGCTGATGCGCTGATCAATCAAGCAGTACCACATGAACCAACCTGACTTTTGCGGCCCTAGGGCGATCGCCCGACTGCTGTTGCGTAGCATGTTACCGTACCAGCGGCGCATGTTTTGGTAGGCCCGGTCAAAGAAGGACCCGGAGATGGTTTCAATCGAGTAGACAATCACATCTGGTACGTAAATCATGTCGTACCCGCGCTGAAGTAGCCAAAACCACGTGCTTTTGTCATCACCTGAGAGAAACTTGAATCGTCCCCAGAGCCAGTCGTCTAGAGTGTCAGTCTCTAAAATGTCGGCAAAAGTGGGATCGAGGGCCGCTTCCCCCCGAAACAGCGAAAACCGCCCCGTCAAGCACATAATTTTTTGAGACAGTGACACGGAGCACATTTGATAGTGGCGCTGGGCAAACCGCAGATGAAACCATTCCGAAAATAGGTAAGAGCCCTCGACAACGGGTAGCTCGTCTGTTGTCAGCGCCCCTAGCTTGGGGTAGAGGTTGAAAAAGGGTAGGCAGCGCTTCAGGGTGCCTGGCGTCAGCTCAGAGTCCCCATCCATTAAGGCGACGATAGTATTTTTAGGCAGGCCTAGGGTAGCTAGTTTACGTAGACCTTCCGCCATGGCCTTGCGCTTGCCTTCCCCGGTTTGGACCATTTCCACGAGCCGAATCTGCTTCAGATGGGGGTCCACCGATTGAATGACGCGGCGAATGGCATCGTTTTCTTCTAGACTGCTGCTAGTCACCAGCATGGTGACTGGATGGGCGAGGGTTTGTGCCTCTTGTGCCAAGACCCGAAATACCCGCTCGGTGATCCACAGCTTCTCCTTATAGGTTGGAATTAGTAGACAGACCGGCGGTAAATCTTCCACGGGGATGCTGTCTGCCCGGCGGCGCCAGCGAGGAAAAGCGCCGTGTAAATAGATTCGCGACCTAAGGACTTGGCACAGCCACCAAGACCAGCGCCAGGTACCAACAGCCCCCAAGCTGATTAACCCCGATACTTCCGTCGTACTTAACTGGCCGCTTCTGAGGCTGTAGAGGCCAACACCGCCGAGGATAGGCAGTAGGAGCAAGGCCAGCCAATCCAGCAGGTGGCGCGCCTGCTCTTTTAGCGAGCGCCGTTTAGTCGTATTTTCCATGGCAATCGCCTAGCCCTAAAAGGATACGGTCTGCATTAGAAGCGGCACGACTCCCATGAGGCGGCGTGGCTTGAGCTGCGCCACTGCTGAAGGAGATGACCGTTTTTCAAAGCCCAGGCGAGCCGTCTGGCCAATGCCACAGAACTGCTGCGACTCAGTGTATTGCGGCGGCGGCGGTACCCGCACAGTAATCCGCGTCAGCGGTTCACCAATCAGCTCTGGTGGCGCTACGGGATTGATGGCTTGCACCTGAGCCGCCCGACCTTGATGGGCCGCGTTCATGGGTTGAATCAGATCTATCTCACCCGTGAGCTTGCCGGAATGGCCAGCAAACTGGACGCTGACCGCAGTCTGGGGATCTATTTTTGCCGCTTGCGAGGCGCTAACGAGGGCCTCAACCCACAGATCATTACAGTCGAGCATGGTGATCAGCCGCTCCGAATCGCTGACTCGCTCCCCCTGCTCTCGCTCGATGCTGTAGATGACGCCATTATGAGGCGAGGTGATTGATTTCACCTGCTGTGTCTCATAGAGCGCTTGGATGTCGTCCGCTAGCGATGGGCTATTCGCTAAAAGTGTCTCAGCTTGGTTAAGGCGCTGTGTCACAGCCACAATCTGTGAAGTAATCGTGGCGACATGGCTCTCTTGCGTCTGAATAGCTTGGATCAGGCTATTACGCTGGTCTGAGAGCATCCCGCCAAGAAGGTTGTTGCGGTTGCTGCGGGCAATCCCATTTTGGGCAGCCGTTAGGGCACTTTCAGAGGCGGATAAAAGCGCTTGAACTTGGTCGGTCTCAGCCTGAGCAACTTCCCAAGCCATCTCAAGTTGAGCGGTCTGCTCTTGAGAAACCGCACCTTCATCTAGCAAACTTGCATAGCGCTCATAATCTAGGCGAGCGGCATCAGCACGGGTCATCGTGGCTCTTAGGGCAGCTTGCTGCTCTTGTAGATTTTTCTGCCCAATTTCAACATCAATCGTTTGAACAACTTGATCGCGCTCTGACAAGTCGGCTAGCTGCTGCTTTAAAACGCCGAGGGTACTCAGGGCACTAGCCCGTTGGGTTGTATTTACCTGAAGCTGACCCCGGAGGTCTAAAATTTCTCTTTCTAAATGATTTCTCTCATTCTCCTGGGTCTGTTTGAGCCTCAAAAGCTTCTCATCGTTCTCCGGTAAGGAGCCATCTACCTCAGCAAGCACCTGGTTAGCAGAGACGAGAACACCAGGCTGAACATACATTGCCTGAACGTAGCCTTCGTTAGGCGTCTGTAGCCGGACAACACGGCTGTTGACAACCCCCTCATCGACAACGACATGGGTCAAACGATAGCCCACTGTCGTAAGACCGACTACCCCAGAAACCGCTCCAAGCGTTACAAAAAGCGTCCCGACAGAAATTTGCTTTAGTGCAGGATGCTTGAGCTGGTTGAGAGTTTTAGAAAGTGTTGCTGTAGACATTTCAAGTGTATATTTTTTGGCGAAAAGCAGACTGATGTTGTAGATAAGCGGCTCACCGAAGGTCGCAATAATCCCATCTTCCGTACCGCTCGGAGTCCGAGAATAATGTACGGAAGGTCGATTGGCCACTACAGCCTATTGGGCAAGGGTAAATACACTAGTTAGCAGTCTTTGAGTCGTGGAGATATAGCAATCATCACATTGGTTAAGACAAGGTGCGTTCTAGGCGGAGCGCTCCGCGCTCCGCCTAGAACTTACACCGTCCTTTACTGAGGGATAGGCACTATATTATTTGAATACCGTTTTTTGCGGTCACAAGTTCCCCACTAAGGGTGTGCTAGAAAATTTGACTTGGCCATCAGCGCGCAGGCAGAAATCCATATAGGAAGTGGACTTTGCGTCTGACGTCTTATCTATTTAGTACCCCCACTTTTGCTATACTCCAGAGCTCAGCAGTTAGTTTATGAAATTTTGTTTCGCATATAAATCCTCTGTATGCATGCATGTATTGCAGCAGATAAAAAGCCTAGTTGGCGCTAAGTTCACCTGAGAAAGATGCCGGAATTCTTATGCTGTGCCGAAAATAAATAGCTCAAGCCGTTAGCCGCACAAATCGCTTTTTGCCCACCTGAAGTACCTTACCCACCAGCGACTCTGGGGACTGAACCTCTAAATTGGGGTCCGCCACGCGATCGCCGTCCAGACGTACCGCACCTCCCTGAATTTGCCGCCGACCTTCGCCACTACTCTTGCACAAGCCGCTGGCCCCCAGAATGTAAAATAGCTTCGCCGGAAATTCTACGCCCGCCAAAGAGAACTCCGGTACCGCCGCCGCCTGGGCCGCGTCTCCCTGCACTAGGGTCATAGCCGCCGCCTGGGCATCCTTCGCTGCCTGGTGGCCGTGGTACTGGCCCACAATGTCTAGCGCTAAGGCCTTTTGGCGATCGCGGGGGTTCTCCGGCAGCTGCTCTAGATCTAAATTGGTCAACAGGGTCACATAGTCTGCCAGCAGGGCATCGGGCACCTTCTCCAGCTTGGAGTACATGGACAGGGCGTCTTCCTGGAGTCCCACGTAGTTGCCCAAGGATTTCGACATTTTTTGGGTACCGTCGGTGCCTAGCAGCAGCGGCATCAGTAGGCCGAATTGGGGAGATTGGCCGAAGTGACGCTGCAGGTCGCGGCCCACCGCCAGATTAAACTTCTGATCGGTGCCCCCTAGCTCCACATCGGCTTCTAGGGCCACCGAGTCGTAGCCCTGCATGAGTGGATACAGGAATTCATGCAGGTAGATGGGGCTCTCTTGGCTGTAGCGCTCCGAAAAGCCTTCTTTGGCCAGCATCTGCCCCACGGTCATGGTGGCCAGCAGCCCTAAAATCTGGCTCAGGTCTAGCTTGGAGAGCCACTCGGAGTTGTAGCGAATTTCTAGGCGATCGGGGGTGTCGAAGTCCAAAATGGGCCGCACCTGGTCCAGGTAAGTCTGGGCGTTCTGGGCTACCTGCTCGGGGGTGAGCTGCTTGCGCACCTCAGATTTGCCGGTAGGGTCGCCAATTTGGGCAGTAAAATCGCCGATTACCACCACTGCAGTGTGACCTGCATCCTGAAATGCCCGTAGCTTTCGGAATACTATACTGTGGCCTAGGTGGATCTCAGACCCGGTGGGGTCAATTCCAAACTTAATTCGCAGGGGGCGATCGCTTTGTAGGATGCGCTGCTCGATATTACTGCTGGGATCGCTAGAATCGAGGTTGGCGGGGAAGATTTCGCTAATGCCGCGATAGAGCCAAGAAAAGGAAGGATGTGCCATAACCAATCACCGTCGATGACGCTGTGCCATACAAACTCTATAAACTGTATAGGCACCTGTGCCATTTCCGGTAGTCCTACCCGGCCCCGTCCTTGTCAGCAATAGTTTCAGTATCGTAACCTACGGTAAACCCGCGACTATCTACCTACCGACTCACCCCTCAGCCCCAACGATTAACTTAGCCTGCCGTGTCTTCAAGAAGCTTCGGTCAACCCTCTGCCCCCATTGACGATCCAGCGCTGCGATCGCAAAAGCCCCCTAGCTTCGTCTGGGGCGTCGGCCAAGCGATGCTCGGTACGCTGCTGGGGGTCACCATGTTTACGAGCTCTGTGGTCGCCGGGGGGCTAGTGGGGTTGGCCATCAGCTTTCGCAACCTGCCGGACGTGAGAGCGCTGCGGGACTACATTCCCACAGAAACCTCCTATATCTACGACGTCAACGGCACCCTGCTCGACAGTCTGCACGACGAGGCCAACCGGGAAGTCGTCAACCTAGACAACATCTCTCCCGACCTAAAGCGGGCGGTGCTGGCCATCGAAGATAGCCATTTCTTCTCCCACCGTGGGGTAAACCCCACCAGCGTGGCGCGGGCCTTCTTAGCCAACCTGCAGGAGGGCGCTACGGTGGAGGGGGGCTCCACCGTCACCATGCAGCTGGTGAAGAATCTATTTCTCTCCCCAGAGCGCACCATCAGCCGCAAGGTGGCCGAGGCGATTTTAGCCCTGCGGCTAGAGCAGATCTTTCCCAAAGATCAGATCTTTGAGATGTACCTCAACCAGGTGTATTGGGGCCACAACACCTATGGGGTAGAGACTGCCGCCCAAAGCTACTTCAACAAGTCGGCCAGCGACCTCTCCTTAGCGGAGTCTGCGATGATGGCGGGGCTAATTCAGGCCCCCGAAGACTTCAGCCCCTTTTTGAACTACCAGCTCTCGAAGCAGCGGCAGGCTATCGTCCTGGAGCGAATGCGTCGGCTGGCCTGGATTACCCAGGCAGAATATGACGCCGCTAAGCAAGAGCCAATTCGCCTCGGGCAGGTTACCTCCTTCCGCCAAAGTCAGTCTCCCTACGTCACCGATGCGGTACGCCAGGAGCTGATCGACCGCTTTGGCCAAGAGGCCGTGCTCAAAGGCGGTATGCGAGTCCAGACCACCGTGGACGTCAACTTTCAGCGGATGGCGGAGCAGGTGGTGCAGCAAGAGTATCAGAACCTGCAGTGGCGGGGGCTCTATGCCGATCAAATTGCTCTAGTGGCGGTGGACCCCCGCACCCACTTCGTCAAGGCGATGGTGGGCGGCGTCAACTACAGCAGCAGCCAGTACAACCGGGCCACTCAGGCCCGCCGCCAGCCGGGATCAGCCTTCAAGCCCTTGGTGTATTACACGGCTCTGGCCTCCGGGCGCTATACCCCCCTCTCCACCATCAACGACTCGCCGGTCAGCTATCCTGACGGCAACGAGCTATACTCCCCCCGCAACTACGACGGCACCTTCGGCGGTCCCATGACCCTGCAGCGAGCCCTGGAGGTATCTCGCAACATCCCTGCCATTAAGCTGGGCCAAAACGTCGGCATCGACAGCGTGATTGAGGTAGCGCGATCGCTGGGCATCACGAGCCCCATTGAGCCGGTGGTCTCCCTTCCCTTGGGGGCAGTAGATTTAACCCCGCTGGAAATTGCGGGGGCCTTTGCCACCTTTGCCAGCGGCGGCTGGTACTCAGAAACGACCTTTGTGGTTCAGGTGGCGGATAGCACGGGGGCACTGTTGCTGGACAACCGCCCTAACCCTAAGCGCATTCTAGACCCCTGGGCCGTGGCTTCCCTAAATCAGATGATGCAGGGGGTTGTTAGTCAGGGAACCGGGCGGGCCGCGCGGCTAAATCGCCCCGTCGCCGGTAAAACCGGGACGACCTCCTCAGAGCGGGATATCTGGTTCATTGGCTATGTGCCCCAGCTCGCCACGGCGGTGTGGGTCGGCAACGACGACTACCGGCCGCTGTCCTCCCGGGCAACCGGCGGTCAGTTTGTGGCGCCTATCTGGCGGGCCTTCATGGAGCAAGCCCTAGAGGGAGTCCCGGTACAGGAGTTCGATCCCCCCTCTAACTTTGTCCGGCCTCGGGTCGATTAGAATCAGTCTTTCCCCCTCCCGTTTGGGAGAGGGACCAGGGGTACGAGATTAGTCCTCCAGCGCGTCAAAGCAGGAGTCTACCCCGCCTACATTGGTGAATACGCTCTGGTTGGGATTGAAGGTAACGCCGCTAGAGTTGAGGTCATTGACATTCGGCAGCTGGACCACTTCAAACAGCGCCGGGACAACGCTATCGTTGGTGAGCTGGATGCTGCTATCGGTGGCGTTATCCGACAGGAAGGTGCAGAAATCATTGGTGGTGTCGTTGGCGGTAATTGCCAGGTCACCGTCCGTCGTATCGTTGCCCTCCGAAACGTTACCCTGGATATCCGCCACAACCGTAGCAGAATCGAAGCCCGTCAAGGAGATGGCCTGACCGCCGTTGCCGGTGATGGTGTTGTTGCTAATACCCAGGGAGTTATTGTCCTCATCGGTCACGAACTCTTGGAAGGCAACGTTTTGGGCGATCGCTACAATGCCTCCCCCACCATTGCCCGTAATAGTATTGCCGTTGATGCCAAACTCCTGGGTCGCCACCTCGTTGGCGGCAATGGAGATACCGTCGCCGTCGTTGTTGGCAATCCGGTTGTCATTGATGAATACCTCTTGGGCCGCCGTTGAGGAACCGTCGGGGGTACCCGCAACCACGCTGATGCCGCTGCCGTCACTGCGGGCGATGCGGCTATCTTCGATGGTGACCTCTTGGGAGCCCGTGTTGACTGCCGTGACTGATACCCCATCGGCGCCGCTGTCCGTGATGACGCTATCGGTCACCGTAATGCCTTGGTTACCTGCCGCATCGGCCTGGAACCGCAGACCCTCGGCGCCGCTATCGTCCACCGTGGTATCAGCGATGGTAACGATCTGCTGCGGGTTAGCAGTGGCGCTGGCGCTGCCGTCAGCGATAACGCTGATCCCCTGGCTGGTATCGGTGATTTCCTGACGGGCAATGCTCACCTCAACGGCATCGCTGAGAGTATTGTTAATCAAAATACCCTGCCCCGAACCAGCGCCACCGGTGGTGTCGCTGATGACGTTATCAAACAAGACGACGCTGCCCGATACATCGTTGAGGAAAATGCCTCGACCGGCGTTGGTGATGGTGTTGTCGCGGATCTCCACGTTTTCTACCCCGGAGGCGGCGATCGCATTGTCGGTGCCGCCGTTCAGGGT
This sequence comes from Cyanobacteria bacterium P01_A01_bin.135, assembly GCA_039814955.1. GTDB lineage: Bacteria > Cyanobacteriota > Cyanobacteriia > CAKZMO01 > CAKZMO01 > JBCCAG01. The sequence goes on along the minus strand of JBCCAG010000032.1, from coordinate 31 downwards.
AAAGCCGGAGAGGACCGTTGAATCACCCATG